>OMTA01000003.1:0-3655 GCA_900313895.1 uncultured Eubacteriales bacterium
CCTGCCATCTCCTCGAGCTTGGCGCGCGTAGATGCCGCCGCCGTGGCGAACTCGCCCGAACCGCTGCCGAGCTCCTCCTCGCACTTGATAAGGGCTGAGAGCTTGTCAGCCGCCTTCACGCCGAGGGCGATCGCGCTTGACTTTAACAAATCGGTAATACGCATAGTTTAATCTCCTTTCATTAGTATATCTAAACTATTTGTTTCTATTGTTGATCATTACGCGGATACGTTCTTGCGTAATGACAGAACAGACTATAATCAGAACTGCTTTAATACCTCTTCGATCTTCTCTCTGGTCGCAAGACCCGGGAGGAACGAGGTCGCGTTGCCGCAGGCGGAGCCGAGCTTCAGCGCGTAAGCGTAGTCCTTGGTTTTGAGGTAACCGGCGATGAAGCCTGCTACCATGCTGTCACCCGCGCCGACGGTATTCAGCACAGGCTGTTTGAGGGTTCCCTGCTTATGGACGCCGCCGTTCTCATCGACCAGCATCGCGCCCTTTCTGCCAAGGGATACAATGACGTTGCGCGCGCCCATCTCCTGGAGCTTGCGGGCGTATTTTTCGACGTCCTGCTCATTCTCGACCTCCGCGTGGAAGATCTCGGACAGCTCAAGGCGGTTGGGCTTGATGACAAAGGGATGGCTTTTCAGCGAGTTGACCAAAAGCTGCTTTGTCGCGTCGACCACGATCATGATGTTCTTATGCGAGACCCTGTCGAGCATCCTCTCATAGACGTCGTCGGGCATGGTCTTGGGGATGCTGCCCGCGAGGACGAGGACGTCGCCGTCACGGATCGCGTCGAGCTTGCGCATCAGCGCCTCCAGCGCCTCGGCGGGGATATCGGGGCCTTGACCGTTGATCTCGGTTTCGCCTCCCGCCTTGATCTTGATGTTGATGCGGGAGAAGCCGTTATCCAGGCGGATGAAATCGGTGCGCACGTTTTTGTCGCCGATACCCGCGGCGATCGCGTCGCCGGTGAAGCCCGCGATAAAGCCGAGAGCCGTGCTGGGAAGATCCAGCTGCGACAGGACCTGAGATACGTTGATACCCTTGCCGCCGTAGTAAAACTCTTCGCTCTCGGTACGGTTGGTGACATTGAACCGCACGCTGGACATCCGAACGATGTAGTCGATAGACGGGCTGAGTGTGACTGTGTAAATCATTTGTTGACCTCCTTGATAACTGTAGCTTGCAAAAACCTCTCGTCGGGGACGGAGTCTGTGATGATACAACCTTTCTCTATATCGGCGAACGATACCGGAAATACACGACGGAACTTGGAGCTGTCGCTGAGGATAAAGGTGAGATACGCCTTGCTGACGATCTCCTCCTTGACCGCGCCCTCGTCAAGCTCGGGTGTCGAGAAGCCCGCCGTCAGGTCGATACCGTTGGTTCCGACAAACGCCTTGGTAAAATTCAGCCGCCGGATATGCGCGATGGCGGTAGTGCCGACCACCGCCTCGGTGTAGGGCTTGATCTTGCCGCCGAGGATGTGGGTATCAAAGCCGCGCTGGATCAGCTTGCGCGAGTGGGCGATACCGTTGGTGATGTAGGTGGCGTTTTTGTTGGTCAGAAAATCGATCAGGCGATAGGTCGTCGTACCCGCGTCGATAAAGACAAAGTCGCCGTCATGCACCAGCGTCGCCGCGTACCGCGCGATCGCGGTCTTTTCCTCATACATCTCCCCCTCGCGGCTTTCAAAGGGAGATTCCGTCACGCCGGACGCGCTCTGGATCGCCGTCGCTCCGCCGAAAACCTTTTTGAGCTTGCCCATCTCGTCGAGATAATTGAGATCACGGCGGATGGTGGATTCGGAGGTGTCGAGCATCTGCGAAAGCTCCGCGACGGTGACAGCCTCACGCTCACTGAGGATCTGTAATATAGAGTGATATCTTTCCTGAGTCAGCACGTTTTTGCACCTCTTGAACAAATCATTCCATATGTATGTTAACTTATGCTCATATTATAGCACTATAGCGCGCGAATTCAAGCAAATTCAATCACAAATAATCAAATTCATCTAATTGCATATAATTTTCGTACAATTATATTCAACATGACGAACTATCTTTCGGCATTTTGCTAATACGGGACTAAGCCCCTTTTCCCGCGCAGCAAATCCCTCTTCACCGTAGGGACGTCCCTACGGATTCTATCCTACGACTAACAACTTAGATCTAAGATCTAAGATCTAAGAACTAACAACTAAGATCTTAAAACTAATAACTAAAAGCAGTAGCTCTCAAACATTCAGCGTTCGTGCAAGCCCTCCGCTTCTTGGGAATCATGGGGTCCCCGACACACCCCTGTGTGGCGGGGAAAGGAGGAGCCTCGACGCGATACAAAGGCATACCGATCAGGTCTGCCGGTATGAGCACCGAGAGCGACGACGCGCATGGGCGCTGTTAGCCGATCATCGTTCGCTTTCTGCTCCGATTCTCGGACAGCACCTCAAAAAAACCGCGGTCATTCCGACCGCGGTTTCGATGTTCGTATTCGATTATCCTTTTTTCGGCAGGATAAAGCCGATCTTCTTCATCGCCTTATCCACCGTGCGCGAGGAGATATGCGTCGCAAACTCCGCGCTCTTGGTATAGCATTCCTCGATGTACTTCTTATCCTTGCTATATTCCTCATACCGCTTGCGGATGGGAGAAAGCTCCGCGACGACAGCCTCGCCGACGGCGGATTTGAAGTCGCCGTAGCCCTTGCCGTCAAAATCGCGCTCGATCTCTTCGAAGCTCAGCCCCGTGACCGCCGCGTAGATGCACATCAGGTTGTTGATGCCGTCCTTGCCCTCGGCGTAGCGAACCTTCATCTCGCTGTCGGTGACCGCTCGCTTGAATTTCTTCATGATCACATCGTCGCTGTCCGTCATCATGATACAGCCGTTGGCGTTCTCGTCCGATTTGCTCATTTTGTTAGTCGGCGTCTGCAGGCTCATCACGCGCGAGCTGTCCTTCGGAATAAAGCCCTCCGGGATCTTAAAGACGTTGCCGTAGATGCTGTTGAAGCGGGTCGCGATATCGCGCGTCAGCTCGATGTGCTGCTTCTGATCCGCGCCGACCGGCACCTTGTCCGCCTGATACAGCAGGATATCGCCCGCCATCAGGCTGGGATAGGTGAAAAGCCCCGCGTTGATATTATCTGCGTGCTTGGCGCTTTTATCCTTGAACTGCGTCATGCGGGAAAGCTCGCCGAACTGGGTGTAGCAGTTGAGGATCCACGCCATGATGCTGTGGTTGGGGTTGTGGCTCTGGATGAAGAACGGCGCTTTGTCAACGTCTACGCCGCACGCCATGACCATCGCGTACGCGTCGATGATGTTGCGGCGCATCGCCGCGGGCTCCTGCCTGACGGTGATGGTGTGCAGGTCAGCCAGCGCGTAAAGGCAGTTGTAGTCCGGGTTGTCCTGCATCTTGACCCAGTTGCGCAGCGCGCCGAGATAGTTGCCGAGTGTGATCGTGCCGCTGGGCTGGATCGCCGAGAAAACGATCTGCTTTTTCTTTTCTGTATTTTCCATATTGATCCCTCTGTCGTAGGGACGACCATCGGTCGTCCGTGGTTTATTTGATGATTTCAGCCGCCAGCTTTCCGATCTCAACAATGCCCTGTGTCAGCTGTTCGTCCGTCGGGGTCGAGAAGTTGATGCGGA
>OMTA01000003.1:3684-24428 GCA_900313895.1 uncultured Eubacteriales bacterium
GTCGGTCAGCTTCTTGCAGAAGTCGAGCATATCGACGCTCTCGGGCAGATCGCACCAGATGAACAGACCGCCCTCGATCTTGTTGTAGGTGATCCCGTTCGGGACGACATACTTGTCGAGCAGCTCCATACACAGCGCGGCTTTCTTGGTGTAGAGCGCGCGCAGATAGTCAAGATGCGCCTCAAAGTCATACTTGGTCATCAGCTCGTTGCAAACCATCTGCGACCACATCGTGGTATGGACGTCCTGACCCTGCTTGCAGATGATCATCTTCGCCATCGCCGCCTTGTTCGCCATCATGTAGCCCGCGCGGATGCCGGGAGATACGACCTTTGAAAAAGAACCGGAGTAGATGACGATACCCTCGGTGTCAAAGCTCTTGATCGCAGGCACATCCTCGCCGAAGTAGCGCAGATCGCCGTAGGGGTTGTCCTCGATGATGAGGCAGTTGTGTGAGAGCGCCAGCTCATAGAGCTTTTTGCGCTTCTCAAGCGACATCGTAACACCCGAGGGATTCTGGAAATTCGGGATGGTATAGATGAGCTTCGCGTTGGGATTCTCGTCCAGCGCCTTCTCGAGCTCCTCCATGTTCATGCCGTCGGGCTCGACGGTCACGCCGATGAGCTCGGTATTGTAGCTGCGGAAGGTGTTCAGCGCGCCGACAAACGACGGCGCCTCGCAAACCAGCACATCATGCTCGTTGAGAAAGGTTTTCGCGGCGATATCCATCACCTGCTGCGCGCCGGAAACGATGATCAGCTCATCGTCATCCGTTCCGATATTATGCTTTTTCTTCAGATAGCTTTTCAGGGTGTCGCGCAGGGGCTGATAGCCCTCGCTGACGCCGTATTGCAGCACGCCGATGGGATTCTCTCTGAGGATCCTCTCGCTGATCTCGCGGATCGCGTCAGCGGGAAAGGCGTCGGGGGCGGGATTGCCCGCCGAGAGGGAGATCACGCCGGGATCGGACGCGCTTTTCAAGATCTCACGGATCGCGTTCGGCTTGAGCGCCAAAACCTTGTCGGAAAACCGATAATCCATTTTCATACACTTCCTATTACTATTAATCTAAATATTTATCCTGTCTATTTTAGCATATCCGATCGGGTTGTGCAAGCAAAATTCCGCTTTCTGCGCCGATCGGGCGCGGTTTTCTTCAAAAAATACGGCAAAAATGTTCAAGAACGCCGCAGAAAAACGACATTTTTCCTGCAAAAAACCAATAAAAATGCAGATTCACTGTTGTATAAAAGCCAAAGTTGTAGTATAATGATCTAGAATATGGGTTTAATGTAGGGTAAGAAGCCATAATAAAAGGAGGCATTCCATGCCATACGATCATAACTCAAGCAATTCCGAGACCCCGCGTCCGTCAGAGATGCGCCGTCGCAGCCGCGTTTCGGCACAGGAGCGCAAAGCGCGCAAAAGAAAGCTGTATATCCGCCGCGCGATCATCGTAGCGGTCGGGCTTTTGATCCTGTTTTTGGCGATCTTCCTGTTTGTTCAGCTGATCCGTCTGATCTTCGGTATCGGCAAGAACAACGACGAGCAGAAGACCGAAACGCAGAAGATCTATTCGCTGTCGTCCGAGACGACCGCCCCCGAGGGCAGCACCGAGGCTGTCAATACCGAGGCGCTGAATTTCGTCACGCCCGACATCAAGGATGACCAGAACGCGACCGGTCACCTCTCCGAATATGACAACAGCGTCTACATCTATAATAACATGGCGCTGGAGCTGTTCAACGGCTCGGACGCTTCCGCGCAGGATTACGCGAAGGCGATCTCCGAATTTAAGAAGAGCGCTCCCGAGTATACGGTCTACAACATGGTGGTTCCGAACCATACCGAGTACGCGCTGCCGCGTCGTCTGATTGAGGACGGTACGGTATCGACGACCGTTCAGTCCGCCAACATCAAGAAGATCTACGAGAGCTACACCGAGGACGTCAAGCCCATCAACTGTTACAACACCCTCGCCGAACACTTAGGCGAGTATACCTATTTCAATACCGACCGTTACTGGACGGGTCTGGGCGCGTATTACGGCTATCAGGCGTTCTGCGCGCAGACAGGTCAGACGGCGACGGATATCTCCACCTGCACCGAAAAGAGCATCAGCGGGTTTACCGGCGCGTTTTCTGCTTATGACGAGAGCCTTTCAAGCGCTCCCGACACGCTCCAATACTGGACGTTCCCTTACACGACCCGCGCGGAGCGCACCCCCGAGGTCGGCGCTCAGGCGGAGCAGTCCTCCGTCTACTATGAAGAGGCTTCCGGCGAGCTTGCCTACGGCGTGTTCCTGTCCGGCGACGCGCCCCTCTTCGTCGCCTATAACGACCAGCTGAAAAACGGCAAAAAGCTCCTTGTCGTCAAGGATACCAACGCGAATCCCTTTGTTCCGTACCTAACCGGCAACTATCAGGAAGTCCATGTCATCGATCCCGTCACATGGAAGGGCAACATCAAGAGTTATATGCAGGATAACAACATCGATTCTGTCCTGTTCATCAATACCGTCATGAACGCAAATTCCTCGGATTATGCCAACGCGATCCGTTCCGTCTACGGCGCAGCCGCGGTCACCCCGACCGAAGCCGTAAGCAACGACCAAAACAGCGGCGAAACGCCCGACGAGAACGCCGGCGGAAACGGCGAGGAAGCGTATGAGGAAGCGCCCCAGGAATACTATGAAGAGAATCCCGGGGATGCGTACATAGAGGAATACTGATCTCTTCTCTGATCAACCATCAATTCGCCAAAGGAGGTGAAACGGAATGATAGCGAAGAAAGTAAAAGTCAATGTATACGGTATGCTGTCAAATCATCTGTATTCCGGCTATGCTTCTGCCGATACCTCAAAGAACGCCAGCTCGTATATTATCACCAAAAGACCCCTGCGCGACTTTATGTTCGGCGTTGTCATCGCCGTCGCCACCTTCAAGGGCGTAGGAGAAAAGCTGATCATCGCGCCCGAGGGCGAGATCTACTACGAGCCGGAGATCCGCGAGCATCTTTCCATCCTGCGCAACGCGGTCATCGAAAAGATCTCCTGCCTGTATGAAAAGAGCTGCGGCGCGATCGTGATCCATAAGGACGGCGATCGCTACAAGACCCTCCTCGTCAAGAACCACAACGGCAGGAACTACAGCTTTCCCAAAGGCCATGTCGAAAAAGGCGAGACCGAGCAAGAGACAGCCATCCGCGAGGTCAAGGAGGAGACCGGCCTTGATATCACCATCATCGACGGTGTGCGCGAGGTCTCCGATTACTGCCCCTTCGGCAAGATCAAAAAGCGCGTTGTTTTCTTCATGGCGCAGACCTTCTCGGACGACGTTGTCGTGCAGGAGGAGGAGATCGACAGCTATATCTGGGTCGATCTGTTTGAGGCGCATCACCGCTGTATCTATGACAACGACCTGCGCGTGATCCGCAAAGCAAAGGAAAATCTATCCAAGCTGAAATAGAACAAGTGTTTCACGTGAAACAAGTATATGTTGTCGAAATCAATATAGGCTGCAGTGAGCCGCCCCGATCGACCAAGCGATCGGGGCGGCTTTTGTCGTGCGGTCGTCCGTATGGTGAGGTTCGACGTTTGTTGTAGGGACGGTCATTGACCGTCCGTTGAGGTGGATGTAACAGTAAGCTTTTCGGGGTACCGTACCCTACGGGTGAAGTTGTCGTGCAATCGAGTTCGGGGCGATAGAGGAAAGGTCAGCCCCTCATCCGTCGCCTTTCGGCGACACCTTCCCCCCGAGGGGAAGGCTTGACGGACGACCAATGGTCGTCCCTACGATGCGAGTCGGCATTAATTGTAGGGAAGGTTGGATGTGCTTTGCAGGAAAGAGGGATTATCCACCTCATCCGACTCGCCTTTGGCAGACGAGCACTGCTCGTCCCTACGGAGGGTATCAGACGCCCCTGCATATTAATTCCTCATTCCTCTTTTACAGATCAACTCCTATCTCTTACGCGGCGGAAATGCTTTTTTGCTTGACAAACAGGGGATCATCTGCTATAATGGGTCAGGTGTAAAGGAAAAAACTTTACAGGAAAGGAATGCAGATGGATTCAAAGCTCGAGATTTCTCTCCTCTACGACTTCTACAAAGAGCTTCTCAATGACTCTCAGCAGCAGGTTGTCGAGCTGTATGTCAACGACGACCTTTCGCTCGCGGAGGTGGCAGAGATCCTGAAGATCAGCCGCCAGGGGGTGCGCGATTCGCTTAACCGCGCGACCAAAAAGCTGCGCGACTATGAATGCAAGCTGCATCTGCTGTCCGACTATCAGACGCGCTACGCGGCGACCATGAGGATCCTGGACGACGTGGAAGCGATCAAGGGGTTGACGGATCAGCCGGATATCGCCGGACTGTGCGATAACATCACCGATAACATCAATAATACGATAAAACGAATGGAAAGGGAGGATCAGCATGGCGTTTGAGGGATTGTCTCAAAAGCTGGCAAACGCGTTTAAAAAGCTCAGGAACAAGGGCAAGCTCACCGAGAGCGACGTCAAGGAAGCGATGCGCGAGGTGCGTCTGGCGCTGCTTGAGGCCGACGTCAACTTCAAGGTCGCGAAGGACTTTACCAACCGTGTGACCGAGCGCGCTGTCGGCGCGGACGTTATGGAAAGCCTGACTCCCGCACAGATGGTCATCAAGATCGTCAACGAGGAGCTGACAAGCCTGATGGGCGCGGAATCGGCGCGCATCGAATTCAATTCAAAGCCCCCGACGATCATCATGCTCTGCGGCTTACAGGGCGCAGGTAAAACCACCCATGCCGCAAAGTTGGGCAAATGGTTCAAGGAACAAAATCACCGTCCGATGCTGGTCGCGTGCGACATCTATCGTCCCGCTGCGATCGAACAGCTGAAGGTCGTCGGCGCGAAGGCGGAGGTACCGGTCTTTGAGATGGGCACCGAAAACCCCGTCAGGATCGCGAAGGAAGCGATTCGCCACGCGAAAGACCACGGCAACGATATCGTGATCCTCGATACCGCCGGCCGTCTGCATATCGATGAACAGCTCATGCAGGAGCTGCAGAACATCAAGGCGGAGGTTCACCCCGACGAGATCCTTCTGACCATCGACTCGATGACCGGTCAGGACGCGGTCAACGTCGCGAAAACCTTCAACGAGCTTTTGGACATCACCGGTGTCATCCTGACAAAGCTCGACGGCGATACCCGCGGCGGCGCGGCGCTGTCGGTCAAGGCTGTCACCGGCAGACCCATCAAGTTCGCCGGTACGGGCGAGAAGCTCGAGGATCTGGAGCTGTTCCACCCCGACCGTATGGCGTCGAGGATCCTCGGCATGGGCGATGTGCTCTCGCTGATCGAGCAGGCGGAACAGAAGCTCGACCAGAAAAAAGCGGAAGAACTCGCCGAAAAGATGATGAAAAACAAGATGGACTTCAATGATATGCTGGATCAGTATGACCAGATCAGAAACATGGGGCCCATCAAGGGCATCCTCTCAAAGCTGCCGGGTATCGGCAACAAGCTGGACGATGTCGATATCAATGAAAAGCAGCTTGACTGGAACAAGGCGATCATCCTGTCGATGACGCCCGCCGAAAGAGCGAAGCCCGGGCTGATGAATCCTTCCAGAAAACGCAGGATCGCGGCGGGATCGGGCAGATCGGTCGAGGAGGTCAACCGCCTGATCAAGCAGCTGGAACAGACACAGAAGATGATGCGCGCGTTCAACTCGAAGGGCAAAAAAGGCAAAAAGATGCGCTCGATGATGAACGGCGGCGGGATGCCCCCCATGGGCGGCGGCTTCCCGGGATTCTGATACAAGCAACGTTTATTCACCAATAACACATTGGTTGATTAATAAATACTTTTATTCAAGAGGAGGTTAAACCATGGTAAAGATCAGATTAAGAAGAATGGGCGCTAAGAAGAACCCCTTCTATCGTATCGTTGTTGCCGATTCCCGCTATCCGCGTGACGGCCGCTTCATCGAGGAGATTGGCACCTACAATCCCACCACTGAACCGTCTGAGATCAAGGTCGATGCCGATAAGGTTAAAGAATGGATTGCTAAGGGCGCACAGCCGACCGATACCGTTAAATCACTGTTAAAGAACACAGGCATTATCTAATTGCGAAAGGACCATAATTATGAAAGACTTACTTCTTACTATTGCACAGGGTTTGGTAGAAGAACCCGACGCGGTCAGCGTTACTGTTGACGAACCGAACGAAGAGGGTACTACTGTTTACCACATCCATGTTGCAGAGGGCGATATGGGCAGAATCATCGGCAAGCAGGGTCGCATCGCTAAAGCGATCCGTACCGTTGCCCGCTCAGCTGCTATCCGCAAGAACGAGAAGGTTATGGTTGAGATCGACTAATATCTCCTAATACTCAACCCCGATAACTCGGGCTGAAGATAACGAACCCCTGCCGAACAGGCAGGGGTTCGTTATTATATCGGACAAGAAAGCGCGCGCACCCGGCGCGTCCGCTTTCGTATACCCATCGCTCGTGCGCGCGCAGCGTGCAACTGAGCGGGGATTATAAATTGTTTTTTGCTGTATAAGAAACGAGCAGTTTCTTATACAGTCAAAAAAACCGCCTGTTGATACAGGCGGTTATACGATCACTTTTCGGTTGATGCGGTGGCGTCCTCTGTCGGGACTTCTGTCGGGAGCTCAACGGAAACGGTGTCGGGTTTTGCGACGAGCTTCCATTTTTCATAATCATAGATCTCAAAGGATGCGTTGACGGCATCGATCGCGGTGATGCCGAATTCCTCCAGATCCTGATCGTACAGCTCGATCTTATCGACCGCTTTCATCCCGGGCAGGATCGCGGTGCTCATGCTGACGGTGAGCTCATAGCCGTTGACGGTCAGCTTGTTGTTTTTGATACAGGCGATCTTGTTGGTGTGGTTCTCCATGTAGACCATCAGCACGTTTTCGCTCTCAAAGAGGGTGTCCTTTTTGAGCCCCTGCAGGATGATCTTCACGCCGTTGCTGTTATAGGCGAGCTGACCGGAGGTATCAAAAGTCGCTTTTTTCTTTGCGGTATTGAGCAGCTTGAGGCTGACAGGCTCTGTCGTATCGATGACGGAGAAGGTCTTGCTGTCGAGGATCCGCAGAGAGAAGCGTACCTCGGATAGAGAATGGATCCCCGCCATCGCGAGATTCAGGTAGGGCAGCGACATGGGCGACTCCGCCTTCTTCTTAGCGGGTACCTTGATATCAATCTCCGGCTTGATCATAAAGCCGTTGACGGAGGTATAATCGTTCTGGATCAGCAGGTCGTTTTCTGTTTTATTCTGGATCGCGAGCATGATCTGAGGGCCGTGGACGGTATCATAGCGGATCGACTTCGCGGTGATACTCAGGTTTTCCTTTTCGTGAATGACCTGCTCCTCGATCGAGGGGTTCTGATCGAAGGTTTTGATAAAGCTGAGGCTGATGACTTCATGATTGCCTTTTGTCTGCTTTTCGGTCGGGTCATCGGTCTGAGTCGCCGACTCGGTGATCGCCGCAGTCGCTTCGCTTTCGGTTTCCTTACGGTTTTCCTCGCCGCAGGCAAAGAGCGATAGCAGCAGCATCGCCGCAAGAGCAAAGCTCAAAAGACGCCGCATGATTCATCTCCTCCTCTCTGAATACTGTTATCCGGGATATACCCATCTGAAAATCCATCCGATATTATACTCTTTCTGCGCGGGATTGTCAATATATCGCCAAAACGGTCGGGATCACGCGCGACAAGGAGCGTTCACAATGCAAAAACTGGTAAAATATCACACTTTTATCTTTGCTTTCTGAGAAAAAATAGTTGACATATATAAAATAATTTGGTATACTATAATACTGATAATCAGCAGAAGTCTACTCTTCTGTGTTATGAGGCGTATATGGAGCAAATCATCAACATTGACAGAATGGAACACGCCGCGGCTCTTTTCGGTAGTTTTGACAGCAATATCAAGATCATCGAGGATGAGTTCAAGGTGCGCGTTCACGCCCGTGACAGCGAGCTGAAGATCTCTGGCGACGCGGAGGGAGTGCTGAAGGCGAGCAAGGTCATCGACAGTCTGCTGTCGCTTCTGAGCAGAGGTGAACAGCTGTCGGAGCAGAACATCACCTACTGCATCTCTCTGGTCAACGAAGGCAGCGAGGAAAAGGTCGAGGCGCTGGCAAGCGACTGTGTGTGCGTTACATCGAAAGGTAAACCGATCAAGCCCAAGACCCACGGTCAGAAACGGTATTGCTCGGCGATCGAGGAAAACACCATCACGATCGCGGTCGGCCCCGCGGGTACCGGTAAAACCTACCTTGCCGTGGCGATGGCGGTCACCGCGTTCCGCTCAAAGGAAGTCAACCGCATCATCCTGACACGCCCTGCCGTTGAAGCGGGCGAGAAGCTCGGGTTTTTGCCGGGTGATCTGCAGAGCAAGGTCGATCCCTATCTGCGTCCCCTCTATGACGCGCTGTTTGATATGCTGGGAGCGGAAACCTACCAGAAATACCTGGAGCGCGGAAATATCGAGGTCGCGCCGCTGGCGTATATGCGCGGCAGAACACTCGACGACAGCTTTATCATTCTGGATGAGGCGCAGAATACGACCTCGGAACAAATGAAGATGTTTTTGACCCGTCTCGGTCATAACTCGAAAATGGTCATCACCGGCGATATCACGCAGATCGACCTGCCTAACGGCGCTAAATCCGGCTTGAAGGAAGCGGTCAAGATCCTCAAGGGTATCAAGGGGATCGAGCGGCTGACCTTCTCCGATAAGGACGTTGTCAGGCACAGGCTCGTACAGGATATCATCAAGGCGTATGAGAGAGCTCAGGAAAGGCAAAACCGATCTTGATCGACTTTTGCTGAAGGTTTAGTTGTCAGTAACCTCCACTACTCCATGAGCTGACATTTGGAAAGCACCATACCCCTTATTCGGCATCAAGACAACTATCGGTGTTAGTGCCGAAAATCCAAAAAAAGAGAGTAGGAAGATCTATGAAAAACGACAAAATCAGAGTTGTTATCACCAACTCGCAGAAAAAAGTCCGCATCCCGACGGGACTGCGGATGCTGATCCGCCGTTCCTGCACGGCGGTGCTGCGCAACGAGGAGTTTGAAGGTCCCGCGGAGATCTCTGTCACCTTTGTCGACAATGACGAGATCCGAAAGCTGAACGCTCAGTATCGCAACAAAGACGTCGAAACCGATGTTCTGTCTTTTCCCATGGGTTCCGACGGTGAGTATGACACCAACATGGACACCGGCGCGAAAATTCTCGGCGATGTGGTGCTGTCGGTCGAGAAAGCGATGGAACAGGCGGAGCTATACGGACACAGCTTTGAGCGTGAAGCAGGCTATCTGACCGTTCACAGCGTGCTGCACCTGTTGGGTTACGACCATATGGAACCGCTCGACAAGGTACATATGCGCGAAAAGGAAGAAACCGTCATGCAGCAGCTGGGGCTTGGGATCAGACTGGGCTATACAGCTGAATAACTTCTGCGCGTCACGACAGCGCGGATCAGTACACACAACGTTTGTGTGCTGATCCGCGCTGTCGGCTTTTTATCTCAAATCGGACTGCATAAAAATACGGTTGCTTATTTTCGGCTTTCGTTATATAATAACGTTGAATACAACAACAAAGGAATCCATGATATGAAACAGAACAAACGCTCGGCGTTCATTACCATCGTCGGTATCCCGAACGTCGGAAAATCATCGATACTCAATCGCATCTTAGGGCACAAGGTCGCGATCGTTTCCTCAAAGCCGCAAACGACCCGCACAAGGATCACGGGGATCCTGACCGAGGGCGACGATCAGCTTGTCTTTATCGACACGCCGGGTCTGCACAAGCCGCGCACGGAGCTGGGCGAATACATGGTCAAGGCGATCAACGAGTCCGTACAGGGCGGCGACGTCGCGGTTTTGGTCGTCGACAGCAAGGATGGGGTCAAAAAAGGTGAGCTGTCGCTGATCGAAAAGCTCAAAAGATCCGATATGCCAGCGATCCTCGCGCTGAACAAGATCGATACACTGGCGAACAAAAAGGAGGAGCTGATGGAAGCGATCCTCCGCTACTCCGCGCTGTATGACTTTGACGCGGTGGTGCCGATCTCGGCGGAGACCGGCGAGGGCTTTGACGCGCTTCTCGACGAGCTGAAAAAGCACTGCGTCGAGGGCGGGCATTTCTTCGACGACGATATGATCACCGATCAGCCGGAGAAGGTCATCGCCGCGGAGATCATCCGCGAAAAGATCCTCAGGCTGTGCGATAAGGAGATTCCCCACGGCACGGCGGTGGTCATCGAGAGCATGAAGGAACGCGATGACAGCGACATCATCGACATCGAAGCGACGATCTTCTGTGAGCGCGACTCGCACAAGGGCATCATCATCGGCAAAAAGGGCGCGATGCTCAAGAAGATCTCGACCTACTCCAGACAGGATATCGAAAGATTTTTCGGATGCAAGGTCAATCTTCAGACATGGGTCAAGGTCAAGGAGGACTGGCGCAACAGGCGGGCGCTCCTGCAAAACTTCGGATACGATAAGAAAAACTTTGAGTAATTAGGTATTTGGAATGGAGGGTGGACTCCGTCCACGACTGATTCCAATATGCTACATTACGCGCAGTATTTTTTGATAAATCTGCCGACGACTAACTACCTACCATAAACTACCAACCACCAACTAAATTATTCCTCTACATTTTTCCCGCGATATCAACCCCTCGGGTACGGTATAATAACCTTACCATAACGAAAGGTTGATGACGCGATGGATGAAAAAGACGCTTGGAACGCGTTTCTCAAAAGCGGAAGCGTTCATGATTATCTTGAATATAAGGCGATACAGCATCAGAACAGTATATCGCCGCAAGAGGCTAAGCATGAAGTTCAAAACCAAGGGACTGATACTCCGCCAACAGAATATCGGTGAACGCGACAAGCTTGTGTGGGTTTTGACACAAAGCCACGGGATCCTGCGCGCTTTTGCGCGCGGCGCGAAGAACATCAAAAGCCCTAAGTGTGCCGGCACGGGGCTTTTGTCATATTCCGACCTGACCTTCTTTGAGGGGCGCGACAGCTACTCGATCGACGAGGCGGTCTCGCTCAACCAATTTGTCGGGCTGCGGTCGGATATTGAGAATATGTCGCTGGCGCAATACTTCTGCGAGCTGTGCCTTCACCTCTGCCCCACCGGTCAGGAGGCGGGCGATCAGCTAAGGCTGATCCTCAACTCGCTGTATCTTTTGTCGGAGCACAAGCGTCCCGCGCGGCAGGTCAAGGTCTGCTTTGAGATGCGGCTGATCTCGATGACGGGGTATCTGCCCGATCTCGTGATGTGCGCAGGGTGCGGCGCGTATGAAACGCCGGAGATGGTCTTTGTTCCGCATACGGGAAAGCTGTGGTGCTCTTCCTGCGCGGAGAAAAACGGCGTTCAGGGATGCAGGCTGCCTGCGGCGGCGGTGACTGCGCTCAGGCACACGGTCTACGCGGACTTTGAGAAGCTCTTTTCCTTTGAGCTGAAAGAAGAGCTGCTCGATCCCCTGTCGCTCGCGAGCGAGCGGTACCTCGCCTGTATGACGCAAAAGGATTATCCGACGCTTCAATTCTATAAGCAAATCATCAACAATTAACCAATCGGGAGGAGCCCCTCCCCTACATAATGAGTATCACCTATGAACAGACATTACAAGACACTGGAACTCGACAAAATTCTACAAATGCTGGCGGATGAAACGGCGATCGCGGAGGCGGGTGAAAATGCCCTGAAGATCGAGCCTGCCGCCACTCTCGACAAGACGGAGCTGCTTTTGACGCAGACAGAGGACGCGCACATCCTGATCGGACGCTTCGGCGCGCCTTCCTTCGGCGGGATCGACAATGTGACGAACGCGCTGCGCCGCGCGGAAGCGGGCGGCGGGCTGAACACCTCGGAGCTGCTCTCCATCGCGCGCGCGCTGAGGGTCATCAAGGGCGTGCGTGACTGGCGCTCGAAATGCGCGGGGATCAGCACCTCGCTCGACGGATACTTCAACGTGCTGTACACCAATCCGAACCTGCACGACCGCATCACGACCTGTATCATCGGCGCGGATGAGATCGCCGACGGCGCGTCGCGGGAACTCAGCGACATTCGCAGAAAGATGCGGATCGCCTCATCAAAGGCGCGGGAAGCCCTCGAAAAGATCATCAAATCGACCACCTATCAAAAGTATCTTCGCGAGGCGATCATCACCCAGCGCGACGGCAGATATGTCGTGCCGGTCAAGCAGGAATATCGCAACATGGTCGCGGGACTTGTCCACGACACCTCCTCCTCCGGATCGACGGTTTTCATCGAGCCGATGGGCGTTGTCAACGCGAACAATGACATCCGCGTTCTGCAGGGTGAAGAAGAAAAAGAGATCGAGAGAATCCTGTATGAGCTTTCCGGCCTATGCGCGGGCTGCGCGTCGGAAATCATCGACAGCTACAAGACGCTGGTCGAGCTGAATCTGATTTTTGCGAAAGCCCATCTTGCCTATAAAATGAAAGCCGTTCGTCCGAAGATGAACGACAGCGGTATCGTCGAGCTGAAAAACGCGCGGCATCCGCTGATCCCGAAGGACAGGGTCGTCCCCGTGGACGTCAGCCTCGGCGAGCGCTATGACACGCTGGTCATCACCGGCCCGAATACCGGCGGCAAGACCGTCTGTCTGAAAACCACGGGACTGTTGACGCTGATGGCGATGTGCGGGTTGATGGTCCCCGCGGCGGACAACTCGCGGCTGAGCGTGTTTCGCAGGGTGCTGGTCGATATCGGCGACGAGCAAAGCATCGAGCAGAGCTTGTCGACCTTCTCGGCGCACATCACCAACATCATCGGCATCCTCAAGATGACCAACCGCTCGACCTTGGCGCTCATCGACGAATTAGGCGCGGGTACGGATCCCGTTGAGGGCGCGGCGCTGGCGGTCGCGATCCTCGAAAAGCTCAGGGAACGCGGCGCGAAGATCGCGGCGACCACCCACTACGCGGAATTGAAGGAATACGCCCTCAAAACGGAGGGCGTAGAGAACGGCTGTTGCGAATTTGACGTCAAGACCCTGCGTCCGACCTACAAGCTGCTCATCGGCATCCCCGGCAAATCGAACGCGTTCGCGATCTCCAAACGGCTCGGAATGGAGGACGAGGTGATCGAGCGTGCAAAGCTCTTGACCTCATCGGAAAGCAGACAGTTCGAGGATGTTGTCGAGAGTCTGGAGGAAAGTCGTCAGGAGCTGAGCGAGGAGATCGAAAAAGCCCGCGCGGCGACCCTCGACGCGCAGGCAAAGCAGGCGGAGGCGGAAAAAGCGCTGGAGCGTGCAAAAGCGGACGCGAAGCGCGAGATCGACTACGCCAAGCAAAAAGCGCAGGAGCTGACCGCAAAAACGCGCGCACAGGCATACGCGCTGATCGATGAGCTGGAAAAGGCACAGAAAGAAAAGCGCTATCAGGCGGAGGAAAAGGCGAAGTTCAAGAGCGGGCTCAAGGCGCTGGAGGAAACAGCCGATCCGATCCAGAACGCCGAAAAGAGCAACTACAAGCTGCCGCGTGAGCTGAAGATCGGCGATAACGTGCTGATCTTTGACATCGACAAAAAGGCGGTCGTCCTCGAAAAGCCCGAAAAGGGCACGGTTTTAGTCCAGGCGGGCATCATCAAGACGCGCGTGAAGCTGAACAACCTGCGGCTGTTGGAGGAAAAGAACGTCAGCGTTCAGAAGCGCAGAGAACGCACCTTTACCAAAAACGTCCGCTCAAGCTCAAGCAACGAGATCGATGTGCGCGGTCAGACCGCGGATGAGGCTGTGTTGAATGTGGATCAGGCGCTCGACGGCTGTGTCATGAGCAATATCCATATGCTGACGATCATCCACGGCAAGGGCACGGGTGTGCTGAGGACGGAGATCCAGAAGTTCCTCAGACATCATAAGGCGGTTAAAAGCTTCCGCCTCGGCACCTTCGGCGAGGGTGAGAGTGGCGTGACGATCGTGGAATTAAAATAAAACAGTCTGCTATTGACAGACTGAGTGATAATGATTATAAAATAAGTGAACAAGGAGCTATCCGATAGACGGTTAGCCAGGATAATTAACGAAAAATAACCGCTAACTTTCTGAGGGTTGGGCGGTTATTTTTTATGCGTGAATATCAGGATTGTAAAAGCACATTGCAAATAATTAACCCGCTCGGTTGAGCGGGTTTTGTGTTGCTATTACCTTATACGTTGGCGGTGACGACCTGTTTCTGGCGGTTCGGGATTGCGAACGCGACGTTGATCGCGTGGTCGCCGACACGCTCGATATCGATCAGCATATTCAGGAATACCGCGCCGGATTCGGCATTGCAGCTGCCGTTGTTCATACGGGCAATATGCTTGATCTTGTAATCATCCTTGCACTCGTCGACCTCATCCTCGGTCTGGATGATACGCTCGATCAGCTCGGGCGACGCGCCTTGGGCGTTGAACATCGCGAAGGAACGCTCCATCAGGGTGCGGCACTTCTCGCAGATATCGCGCATCTCGCTCATCGCGGTGTCGCTGAACTGGAGGTTGTTCTCCAGAACCGTGCGGGTATACTCGACGATGTTCTCGGCATGGTCGCCGATACGCTCGAGATCCTGGATCGCGGAATACATCGCCGCGACGATCTGGCGGTCGTGATCTTCGATATCCAAACCGTTGATCTTGACGATATAGTCGGTGATGCTCTTCGATAGATAGTCGATGACCTTTTCGCGGTCGAGCACCTTATCGATGGAATCCTTGTCGCGGTCAAAGAACGCGATCAGGGATCGGTTGTAGTTTTTCTGAACCAGACGGGTCAGGCGCGCGACCTCTTTCTCACACTGGAGAACCGCCATGGGAGGGGTGGTGAGGATTCGGTTGTCGATGAATTCGACCGCCATCTTGTCCTTTTCCGGGTCCTCGTGATAGGGCAGCATCTTCTGGGTCAGCTTCACCATCAGGGTGGAGAACGGCATCAGGACGACCATGTTCACGACGTTGAAGAAGATGTGGGCAGCGGAGATTTGAGCGCTGACATTGCCCGGAATGATGCTCTCGATCGTAGAGGAGACCGGTAGGATCATGGTCAGCGGGACAAGCAGGATCACGCCGAACAGGGTGATCAGCAGGTTCAGGATCGCGACCTGTTTCGCGTTGCGCTTTGCGCCCATCGCGGAGAGGAACGCCGGCATACAGGCGCCGAGGTTCATACCGTAGACGATGAAGATCGCCTGATCTACGCCGATCGCGCCGGCTGCGCCGAGCGCCATCAAGATACCGACAGAAGCGGAGGAGCTCTGGATAATCGCGGTGATCACTGTGCCGAGGAGCAATCCGACGAAAGGATTATTGACGCTCTTGAGGATATTGTCGATCATGCCGTCGGAATTGAGCTGTTTGAGTCCGTCGGACATAACGGTCATGCCGTAGAACAGGATGCCGAAGCCCGCGAGAATCTGACCGTAGTACTTGTAGTTGTTCTTCTTGACGAACATGATGACACATACGCCGACGAAGATGAACAGCGGGACGATGCTGCCCATATCAAAGGACAGCAGTACCGAGGTCATACAGGTACCGATCTTGGAGCCGAAGAGGATACCGACCGTCTGGGTCAGCTCCATGAGTCCGGCGTTGGTAAAACCGACGACCATCGCTGCGGTCGCCGAGGAGCTTTGGATCACCGCAGTGACGACCAGTCCGACCAGCATACCGAGGTATTTGTTGGCGGTGATCTTTTCGAGCAGCGTCCTCAGCTTGTTACCGGCGGCCAACTCAAGACCGTCGCCCATGAGCTTCATGCCCAGAAAGAACAGTCCCAGTCCGCCTAAAACAAGAAATAAGTCTGTTATTTGCATACTAAACTCCGTTTTGCAGCCAAAGGCTGACAGATTTCCGTATTGGTGAAATACAGGTGTGATACGGTTTATTGTATTCAAATGGAACTCAGGGTATCTCAAATTACCCTAGTATAATAATAGCGAATTACACTGTCAATAAATTTCTTAAAAAGAATTATGTGCAAAATCGGCAAAGTGTACAATCATTCTCCATTCCTTGCATAGAAAATCAACAAAAGTTTTTCACTTTTCGACAGCATCTCGTAATGACGCGGTTGTCAAATATCGCTGTCTGTGGTAAAATCATAGCATAAACAAGGAAGGAGCGTAGCTATGTCCGAAAGTCGAAATGATCGCCTGTCCGCCGATTATCGGGAGATGATGAAGATTCAGGATCGCCCGTATTTGTCGTGGATCGCGACAAAAGGGGAGCTGCCCTATGCGGAGGAGTACCTTTTGACGGTGAAGCTGAGAACCTATGCCCTCTCGGTCAGATCGGGCGTCCACACCGTAGGGGTGATCGACCGGTTCGTCATCCGGATCACACTGTGGGATTCTTATCCCCATACCGCTCCTTATGTAAAGATGCTCAACCTCCCGCCGGTTTTTCATCCCGACTGGTACAGCAAGGGCACCTATAGCCCGCATACGCCGTGGGATCCCGGGATGTCTTTGAAGGACTTTGTCATGAGGATGCTGGAAACGCTCCGCTATGATCCGGAGCGGATCGACACGACCGCGCCCGCGAACTACAAGGCGCTGGACTGGTTTTTGAAAAACAGGGATAACGATAAGCTGTTTCCGTCCGACACGACCGTGCTGAGCGAGAATACTCGGGAGGAGATCGCGGCTATTGAAAAAGGCGGCGCCTTTGACGAGATCGTCGATAGCTGGGGCGGATCAAAAGAATAGGATATAAAGGAAAGGTCAGGCAAGACGCTGTGTCAAGCCTGACCTTTTTTATTAATTGTATCACGCCTTTTCGCGGCGTTTTTCCAGAAAATCCGGCAGGGGTCTTCCCTGCTTTTTCCAATGCACATATTCCGCCGTCGCGGTGAAGAGGACATCGCCGGAGGAATTGATCGCGGTCTCCATGCTGTCCTGGATCACGCCGATGATAAAGCCGACGCCGACGACCTGCATAGAGATATCGTCGGGGATACCGAACAGCGAGCACGCCATCGGGATCAGAAGCAGCGATCCGCCGGCGACGCCGGAGCTGCCGCAGGCGGCAAGCGCCGACAAAAATGACAGCAGCATAGCAGCGGGGAAAGAAACCTCCACCCCGAAGGTATGGGCGGTCGCGAGGCTCATGATCGTGATCGTCACCGCCGCGCCGTCCATGTTGACGGTCGCGCCGAGCGGGATCGAAACAGAGTATATATCGCGATCAAGCCCTAGCTTTTCGCAAAGGCTGAGGTTGACGGGGATATTCGCCGCGGAGCTGCGGGTAAAGAACGCGGTCAGACCGCTTTCGCGCAGACAGCGGAAAACCAGCGGGTAGGGGTTGCGCCTGAGGGCGACGGCTACGATCATCGGGTTGAGGATCAAGGCGACCGCCAGCATCGTACAGACAAGCAGGAGCATCAGCTTGCCGTAGGTGACAAAGATATCCATGCCGCTCTCCGATACCGAGCTGAACACAAGGCTGAGGATACCGAACGGCGCGAGGTTGATGATCCAGCGCACCACCTGGGTGATCGCGTCGGAGAAGTTGAGCATCATTTCGCGGGTATGGTCGCCGGCGAAGCGCTTGAGCGCCAAGCCGATGATCACCGCCCAGAACAGGACGCCGAGGTAGTTGCCCGTCGCGATCGCTTCGATCGGGTTGGCGATCACGCTGCTCAGAAGGGTCATCACGATATCGTGGAAATCCTCGGGCGGCGCGACAGCGGTACCGGCATACTCGCCGGAGAGAGTGATCGTCTGGGGGAAGGTGAAACTCGCGACGACCGCGGCAAACGACGCAAGGTAGGTCGAGAACAGATAGAAGAAGATGACCAGTCCGAAACGTTTGTCGAGCTTTGTACCGCGCTGGCAGAGCGTTGCCGCTACCAGAACGGCGACCAACACGGGGGCGATCGCCTTCAGCGCGCCGACGAACAGCGCGCCGACGAACAGCGCGCCGGGCATCGAGAGCCACGACGCCTGCGGAACAAGAAATCCGAGTCCCGCGCCCACGATGATGCCGATGATGATCCTGAGGATCAGGCTTGAATGGTTATATAAATCTAAAATCTTTTTCAGTGCTTTCAAGGGGGCCTCCGAAACGTTCCTTACAACTCCGGCTTGAAGGCGGGCATCAGCTGTAATTTGAAGAGATTCATCTTGTGCTTGCGGTCAATGAGCGCTTTATGCTCCGGGTCATCGATCTCGCCGGTGCGGATATAGCGGTCAAGTTCCGCGTAGGTGAAGCCGAGGTTATCCTCGTCTGTCTTGCCGCACAGTCCGTCGGAGGGGACTTTATCGACCAGCTCCGCAGGCAGTCCGAGCAGTCTGCCGATCTGCTTGACCTCATCTACGGTCAGATAGGAGCAGGGGCTGAAATCGCCGACGCTGTCGCCGTAGCGGGTGGAGTAGCCGACCCAGTCCTCAGAGAGATTGCAGGTATTGGCGACACGACCGTTGTGGCTCTGGGACACCGCGTAGAGGGTCGCCATACGGATGCGCGGCGGCAGGTTCTGAATCGTCTGGGCGGTCGGCTCGAAGGGGAGCTGACGGATCACGCCCTCATACGCGTCCTTGATATTGATGATATAATGCTTGATATCGAGGGTATCGACCAAGAGCTGTGCCTTGTCGATATCCGACTGCTCGCCGTTGGGCATCAAAACACCGATGACACGGTCTTTGCCGAGCGCCTCGACACATAACGCGGCGACGATGGAGCTGTCCTTTCCGCCGGATATCCCGACGACGGCGTTACAGCCCTTGCCGTTTTCTTCAAACCAGTCGCGGATCCACTGTACACATTCGTTTTTGATTCTTTCTGCATCAAACATACTGTTTCCTCACTTTATCATGATCTGGCAGCTGCGCATCGTTTCCAGCGCAGCCGCGTGTTTTTCGGGTGTGACGCCGGCGCAGCAGGCGGCGTCGACGGAGATCGGTGTTTCGCAATAGATCGCCTTGAGCAGCAGGGCGTTCGAGACCACACAGATATCGGTGCAAAGCCCGATCAGTTCCAGATCAAACGGCTCTCCCGCGGCGGCATCGGCGATCAGCGAAGGCAGCTGAGCCGAACCGAACGTGACCTTCTCCACCGGCGTATAGCCCCTCTTCTCCAGAGCGGCGGCAACTCGCTCATCGAGCTGCCAACCCGGCGTTCCCTTGATGCAGTGGGGCACGGGGAGATTTTTGCCCTCCATGGTCTGCATATAGTTATCACCGTGGGTATCAAGGGTGGCGAAGATCTCGCCGTCAAAGCTCTCGATCTTCCTGACGACTTCGGGGATGATCGCGACGGCTTCCTTTGTACCGAGCGCGCCGTCCACAAAGTCCTTTTGCATATCGACGACTATCAAAAAATGTTTCATCGTATGTTCCTTCCTTTTCATGCGCTTGCGCGTCAATCTGTTACTTTATCATCATAACACTTTCACGCCGTTGAATCAATACCGGTTCCCGTATTCACAAAAAAGGAAGGGCGAGATCACCCTTCCTTTGACTGTCGTTATTGCAGCATCATGCCTTTTGAGCCGCCTTGGAAACCTTATCGGTTGCGGCGCAGGTCTTTTTGATGACCAGAGGCCAGATGATGATGGCGAACAGCACCATCAGTCCGCGCGCGAGCAGATTGCCCCAATGACCGCCGAGCAGCGGAACGATCGTCGCGGGCGCGAGCAGTTCTTTCCACGCGAACATCAGCGCAAAGCCGACGCACGCCATGATCGGCAACGCCGCCGCGCTATGCGGGATCTCGTAACGGATAAAGTGTCTTTCGATATAGCTGCCGATCAGGAAGCCCAAAAAGCCGCCGCACGCCTTGAAGGAATCGTTCATCATCTTCTGAGGATCAACGAGCAGCTTGCCGTCGACATAGTCCATCGGATAGGGCTTCAGGGTGATATAGAGAATCACGCCGACGGTCACCAGGATACCGACCAGCGTCAGGATATCGAGCGCTTTGTCGTTATCATACACACGTTTTTCGACGATGCCGACGATCGCGATCAGCACGACGCCCTCGGTCAATC
Source organism: uncultured Eubacteriales bacterium (assembly GCA_900313895.1). Lineage (GTDB taxonomy): Bacteria > Bacillota > Clostridia > Oscillospirales > Acutalibacteraceae > Ruminococcoides. The sequence continues at coordinate 23,757 of OMTA01000003.1, forward strand.
CGACCAGAACATCCTGAGGCGTATGGACGCCCAAAAAGTTGCGCGAAAAGCCGGTCAAAAGGATCAGCACGACGCAGGTGATCGAGAGCCACTTGCGTTTGCTCCACTGCCAGACAGCGGTAGTGCCGTACTGCATGGTAGCCGCGAGCGTATGTCCGCTCGGGAATGAATATCCCGTCGCGGCGGTCTTGGAATCTCCCGCGGGGACGATCTTATCGCTGCGGATCCACGGACGATAGGCACAAGCGGTCAGCTTGATCACGCCGTTCAGAACCTCGCCGATCCATGTCGTCGCGATGAAACGATAGCCCAGCCTTTTGTTCACGCACCAGTAGATGACGTACGGTAAAAACGGCAGGATATCTACCGCAAATTTTGACAGCGCGTTGAAGAACTCGTCAAAAACGCCGCCGGTCGCTTCTCTCATGTTTTGCAAAAACAATAAGTATTGCAGATCAAAACCCATAAAAATCCTCCTCTTAATTACTAACAGTATTATAACACAATAAAGGGGATTTGTCGATAAAAAAATCACGCTGTTGATCGGTAAGAAAATCGTGCCTTCGGCACGCAATTTTCGTATTGCCATCGCTCGTGCGCACATCCAGTGCGCTACTGGGCGGGCACTATAAATCTTTTTTACTTTATAAGAAACGAGCAGTTTCTTATAAA
>OMTA01000071.1 GCA_900313895.1 uncultured Eubacteriales bacterium
GCGTAGAGCTTTTGCAAATTTTTGATGACCGCCTTGAACGCGTCCCGCGCGGCGGACGCCTCGAGCTTCAGCGGATGATCCTTGTAGCCCTTGACGACAAATCTGCCCGGGACAAAGGAATAGAGCGCCTCACGGATATCGTCCCATCGTGACCTCGCGACCGCCTCTTTCAAGCGATCCAGAAACTCGCGGTCGGATCGGTACAGCCCGATCGCTTTTCTGTAGATCTCCTCTTCCATCGAGATCGCGTTGTAGCCGCGCTCATACAGGCTTTCCATGTAGTCCATGGCATCGGCGATATAGTCGCTGATGATCCTGCCCCAGATCGAATCGGACGGATCGGTGAACGTATCAAAGTAACTGAGCTTTTCGTCGAGCCATTTTTCAGGGAACGGATGCGACATGATAAAGTCGTACAGACGGCTGATGTTTTCCTCGAGAGCAGTATCGCTTTTGGAGGAAGCAAAGGTCTCGACCAGCACAAAGAAGCTCCGATCGCCCTCCGCATACATCGTATCCAAGGTCAGGCACATCGCGTCCGCGCGCAGGACTGCCAGCTCGCCGCTGTCACCAATGCGGTACTTGCGGTCGATATCCAGCTCATAAAAGTATTCTCTCGCGAGCGACGAGCAGAACGAGTCGACGGTCGAGATATTCGCCTTGCCGAGCAGCGCCTGCTGACGCACGAGCCCCGTGTCCGTCGGATTTTTGCGGATGCAATCGGACAGAGCATTGAACAACCTTGTCCTCAGCTCCGCCGCCGCGGCGCGGGTATAGGTCACGATCAGCAGTCGATCAACATCGACGCGTTTTTCGGGATCGGGATCGGTGACCATACGGATGACGCGCTCGACCAGAACGGAGGTCTTTCCCGAGCCTGCCGCCGCGGATACGATGATCGAACCGCCGCGTGCCGTGATCGCGTTCTGCTGATTAGTCGTCCATGTTCTCGCCATCGTCATCCCCCTTTCCCTGAAGCGCCGTAAACATCTCCGCCTTACTCATATGTTGACCGTCACGATAGGGCGCGTCGTCATCCCGCAGACATACCGAACGATAACGGCAGTATTTACAAGCGTCATAATCACCCTTGAGCGGCAGCGCGTCAACGTCGCCGTCATAGAGCGACTGCGCCATCTGACCGACCAGCTCGTCGATCCGTCGGAAGATCGCGCCCAGCTCTTCGATCGTCGCAAGCGATCCCGCTCCCGCGGTGACCTTTTCATCGTTGAATTTCACGGGGATATACATCCCCTTTCCGTCGTGCTCCATCGCGGCAAGCACGCGGTCGTCGTCGACGATCAGACCCTTCATGGTATACTTTTCCATGATCTTTTTGCGAACGGTCTTTTCGTCCGTGTTGATGTCCGCCGATACAGACGGCGATACCGCCGGCATATACAGCACACCCGCGGGAGTTAAGTTATCACCGTATCGTTCACCCGCGCCGTGCTCGATCGCGGAAAGATATAAGAACATCTGTAGATTGATACCGTAGTAGATATCACACAGATCAAATTCTTTTGTTCCGGTTTTGTAGTCGACCACGCGCACATACTTCACTCCGTCGATCTCGCACAGATCAACGCGGTCAACGCTTCCTCTGACGGTCAGGCTCAGACCATTTTCAAGAGGCAGGGTATAAGCGGGGATATCTTCTCCGATACCCAGCTCAAAATCAACAGGCGAAAAATCACTCTGTCCGAATTCCTCGATCAGATGCCAAACAAGCCGGACAGCGGTCGCCTTGATGCGCTTGAAGAGATATAAAAAGCGCTGCGACTTGTCCTTCTCCCCGCCGAAATGTGATTCGAAATAGCCGTCCAGAATCGCCGAGACCTCGCGCTCGACATCCGGCTGAGTCATTGACGCAAATGAAGCGCGGTCATGTTTTGTGAAGAACGCTTCAAACACATAGTGGATCATCGTGCCGTATTCCAGCGCGTTCATCTGAGCCTTACGACGCTCCTTGGTATGCAGTCCGTACTCGCAGAAATAGCGGAACGCGCAGTTGTGGTATGCCTCGATCCGCGTGGAGGACAGCTTCATCTCCCGGCCGAACAATCTGCGTGTCAGATCAGGCTGTGTGATACGACGACGGGTGCGATCCTTCATGGTGTCGATCGCCGCCATCAAAGGCGCATAGGCTTCCTTTTCACGGAAATAGGATCGCAAGGCTTCTGTTTCAGCCGAGCGGCTGTGATAATGCGCGATCAGCCAATCGAACGCCGCGCGCTCGGACATCAAGCGCTCGCTGATATCCACGCTGTCAAACGATCTGATCCCGATCTTCGGCAACGCGATTTGTATCTCGGAGATCATATCGGACGGCGCGTGTTTTTCGCCGACGAGGTCGGCGGTATAGTATGATATGTACAGCCTTTCGGACGCGGAGGTCAAGGCGGTATACGCATAGTAACGCTCGGTCGAATACAGCTCGCTGACCGAATCGGAAAGCGGAAGTGACATCGACTTCAACACACATCTTTCGTTATCAGTGAAGACGCCCGCTTCCACAGGCGTACGCGGAAATTCTCCCTCGTTCGCTCCGATGACGAAAACAGCCTTCTTTCCGCTGACGAGCGATCGATCGGCAGAGGCGATATCCACCTCGTCCAACCCGCGCGGGATGTTCGCGATATCGGTGTTGGAGAAGTTGACATAGAGCAGCTCCGAAAAGCGCTTCGGATCGATCCGATAATCGCCGATCACCGCGACGGTCTTGTCGAGCAGCTCGCACATCACATCCCACATCCGCATAAGATCCTCGCTCAGCTCATCCTCTCCCCTGCGCTCCATCTCATCACACAGGCGGTTGGTATTCTCGTCGCATTTCAGGGCGTACAACAGCTTCATCAACGCCTTGGCGATGGTTCTGCCGTCAGTATCGCGGATGGATCTCTCAAACGTTCTCAGCTTGCCGATGATATCCTTTCTCAGCGCCTCGACGCGCTCGAGCCTCTCCTTCTCGTCATCGGTGAACGTGTCGGAAAAGCCGGAAGGGTTGGCGGTGAATTCATCAAACAGCCGCCTGCCGTTGATATCCCAGACATACAGATAGTTTTCAAAGTCCGCGATATCCTTCAGATCATAGGAGCACAGCCCGGTTTTCAGCAGAGTCAGCACATCGTCACGATCAAATCCGCGACAGACGATATCAAACGCCGACGACACCAGCCGCACGATCGGCATCGCGTCGATATTGACCGGCTCGTCCATAAAATAGCGGATGTCGTATTTATCAAAGCAAGTATCCAGCACACCTGCGTACAGATCGCTTGAACGCGCGATCACGGCGATATCACGATAACGATATCCGTCCTCGACAAGCCCTCTGATCGTGCGCGCGACAAAGTCACATTCGTCATAGATCCCCGACGCCTCATAGACCGCAACACCGTCACAGTCATCCTCATACGGCGCCTTATCGAGGCGATAGAGGTTTTCTTCGATCGCCGAAAGCGCAGGCGCTTTGAACCGATACGGCTCATTCAGCCGCACATGGGGCGCGATCTCGATATGATGGTTCTGCGCGATACGGCCTAGGTGGAATCGCGTACGCTGCGGCGCGTAAAACAGCGAGGTATCATCCCCCGCGGATCCGTCATCCGTCAAAGCGACGATCATCTCACGGCTCTGCGCCATCAGGCGTTCCATCACGCCGTATTCCTGCGCGGTAAAGCCATAGAAGGAATCGACCGCGATCGTCCAACCATCGAACAGTCGATGCGTATCGAGCAGCTCAGCGACCTTCGTCAACGAATCCAGCGGATCCATATAGCTCTGCTCCATGATCGCGTTATATGCGTCATAAACGAGCGCGCTGTCACACAGCTTCTTTGACAGCGTCTCATCCTCTACCATATCGGCAGCGTTACGCAGGACGTCGCTCGACAGCGAACACTTCTTATACTCCTTGACGGCGGACAGCATGATCTCGCACAGATCGCGCGAGGATGAGCGCTTTTCAAAGATCGTCAGCCGATCCGCGACCTGCTCCAAAGCGAGGCTCATCACCAGATTGCGGATGCCCTCGTCGGCAAAGGTCGAGAAACGGTTGCCCGTTATCTCAAAGACATAGTCGCTCAGTCGCGAAAAGCCCAACACCGTCACCCGTCCCGCGTCGGCAGGCCCGAGCAGATCGAGAAACGCGGTCTCGGTCTCAAAGGTGATCTGGTCGGGAACGAGGAACAAAAGCCTCTCCTCCCCCGACCGCGCCTTTTCGGCGATCAGCTGCCGCAGATATTCGGTTTTTCCAAAGCCGGATCGTCCCAGTACAAATCGCAGCATAGAAATGCTCCTTTAATCTTATTGTCCCTATTATATCACTTGAAAAGTCCCAAAAACGGGACGCTGAACTATCTGAACAGATTACAGAGATCCTCCCAATATTCGACAATCTTGAATCGGAAGTCCACTTTATCCGATGTAACCACCCGATACTCGCCGTCGCTGAGATCCTCTTTCATTTTATCGTCGGTCGCAGCGCCTACACAGAGCGCGGGATACATCACACACCACCAGTTTTTTCCTCCGCCCTCACCGATGGTCAGGCGCAGAGAATCGTACCATCCCGCCGGCATCGTGAACTCGTCGTAGTATCGTGTATTGAAATACGCCTGTCCGACCTCCGCTTTGACGGGATAATCAAAGCCCTGATCGCGGATCTCCTTCTCCGCTACCTTTTCGATCTCATCGAGGTGATCCTCTGTGACCGCCATCGCCTCATTCTTATCCTCACAGTCGTCAAAGTACGCGGAACAGTGCTCCAGCACCCGATCACGGACGCTCAACTTCAGGCTTTGATCGGCGGCGGAATCGGAATTCGCCAGGATATGGACGCGCATCACGTCTTCTGATAATTCCTGACAAGAATTAAAAAATGGGATCACCGCTACGATAAAAGCGATCATCATCGCGGGGATCATGATACCGAAAACTTTTCTCAAAAATATTACCTGCCTTTCTGATAAGAGTTTTGGCAGGTAAATTTTGATTATTCAGGCTGATACACTTATTCGATAAAACAGCCGATTTTGGTCGGTTGAGTAAGGAACACCTTATTATATTTCTCTTTTAGAATATTAGCACAATTCTGCGCCTTCTTCTCATTGTTAAAGATCGCGTACACCGCTGAGCCGGAACCGCTCATCGAAGCGCCCAGCGCCTTCTCGCGCAGCATCGCCCGCTTGATCTCATTGATCTCTTCGAGCTCCATCACCTGCTCAAACTCGTTGTAAAGGCAGGTCGAAAGTCCGCGGATATCATGGCTGTACAGCCGCTTGATCAGCTCATCGGTGTACAGAAATCCTTTTGCGGGACGCGCGTCGCACCGTGCGTATGCCTCCGCGGTCGAGACAGAGATATCGGGCTTGCAGATCACGATGAAGCATTTCGGCATCGAAGCGAGCTTTTTCAGGGTCGTACCCGTTTCGGTCGCGAGCATCGTGCCGCCTCTGAGACAGAAAGGCACATCGGAGCCGAATCGCGCGCAGATTTCAGCCATTTCATCCATCGTCAGATGGGTCTCATACATCTGATTGAGCGCGAGGACGACAGCCGCGCCGTCGGACGATCCGCCCGCAAGACCCGCACCGGTCGGGACGATCTTATCGACGTCGATCGAAAGCGGTCGGGGCTTGACCTCGGTGTGCTTGTAAAAAGCGCGCGCCGCCTTACAAACAATATTGCTCTCATCACAGGGAACATCGGGATAGTTGGGACAGGTAACGGCGATGGTGTCGCCCTCTCCCGCGGCAAAATCGACTTTCACGGTATCATAAAGCGATACCGTCTGCATCACCATCGCGACGTTGTGATAGCCGTCGGGGCGTTTGCCTAAGATATCCAGTGTCAGATTGATTTTAGCAGGGGCTTTTACGGTAATCATATCACAGCTCCGAGATAAATTCTTTGATCAGTTTCAGCGCCTCGTTGAGGTGTCGGATCGAGTACGAATAGGACAGGCGCGCGTAGCCCTCGCCGGATTCACCGAAAGCAGAGCCGGGAACCAGCGCGACGTGCTTTGCCTGCAACAGGCGAGTGCAGAATTCCTCACTGCTCAGCCCTGTCGAGCGGATGCACGGAAACGCGTAAAACGCACCCTCGGGCGTAAAGCAGGAAAGCCCCATCTCATTGAGCATACCGACGACCAGTCTGCGGCGCATATCGTATTGCTCGCACATCGATCGGATATCTTCATCGCCGTTTCTGAGCGCCTCGATCGCCGCGTACTGGGCGGTCGTAGGGGCAGACATGATGCAGTATTGATGCAGCTTGGTGATCATCTCCATGATGGGAGCGGGACCCAGCGCGTAACCGAGTCGCCATCCGGTCATCGCGTACGCTTTGGAAAAGCCGTTGATGACGACCGTTCGCTCGCGCATACCGTCGATCTCAGCGATTGAAACGTGCTTTTTACCGTTATATGTAAGCTCGGAATAGATCTCGTCCGAGAGCACCATCAGGTCATGCTTACGGATGACCTCGGCGATCGCTTCGAGATCCTTGCGCTCCATGATCGCGCCGGTGGGATTGTTCGGGAAGGGCAGGATCAAGAGCTTCGTCTTATCCGTGATCTTCTCCTCGAGCTGCTTTGCAGTCAAGCGAAAATGATCTTCCGCCTTGGTCTCGATGATGACCGGCGTCGCGCCCGCCATCACGGTCAGCGGCTCATAGCAGACAAATGAAGGCTGTGGGATCAGCACCTCGTCGCCCGCGGTCGCGAGACACCGGATCGCGATATCGATCGCTTCCGATCCGCCGACGGTCACAACGACATCGGTCTGAGGGTCATACTCGATATTGTATTTTCTTTTATAGAAATTTGTTATCTCCTCACGCAGCTCCTTGAAGCCGCGGTTCGGGGTATACCATGTGCG
>OMTA01000021.1 GCA_900313895.1 uncultured Eubacteriales bacterium
CCCCTAGCAGGGGAGTCTCACCGGTCGTCCGCAAAGGCTTCTCCTTGGGGAGAAGCTGTCAGCGGAGCTGACTGATGCGGGGCTAACCTTTCCTCTATCGCTCCGAACTCAGTTGCACTCCCCTACAATTAACGTTGGTTATAATCCGTAGGGGCTCCCACCGAGCGCCTTGCGCTCAATCCGGGGTCCCCAAAACGTCCCCGCTTTTTGGGGAGAGGAGGAGTCGCGACACGAGGTCAAGGCACACCGACCGGATGCGCCTACCGAGTACAGCGTGCGACGACGAGCGCCGCAGGCACTAAACTAACTACCGACCACCAACTACCAACTAAAAACCACCGTCCTGCATCACACAGAACGGTGGTTTTTCTATTCACTGTTATTCAACATCCAGATACGCTTTGATCTTCTGATGCGCTTTTTCAAACAATGCCTGTTCATCCTCATTTTTCAGATGCCCGTTCTCGACCGTGATCCTGCCCTCAACGATGGTATAATCCACGCTGTCGGACAACCCAACCGCCGCGAGCATGGTTTTCGGACTGTACGCCGCGCCGACAATATCCAGCCTGCGCTTGTCGATCAAAAACAGATCCGCGCGCTTGCCGACCTCGATCGACCCGAGATCGTCCCTGCCCAGCGTCTTAGCACCGCCGAGGGTCGCGATCTTAAGCCATTCATACGCGTCGGGCGCATGGTTGCCGTACATCACGCGCGACAGCAGATATGCCTGCCGCATCTCCGCGAGCATATCCGAGCCGTCATTGGATGCCGACCCGTCCACGCCGAGCGATACCGTGATCCCTCTCTCAAGCATATCGGGAATACGCGCCGCGCCGGACGCGAGCTTCATATTGGAGGTCGGGCAGTGCGCCACCGCCGTCCCGGTATCCCTGAGAACATCCAGCTCATCATCGTTGAACCAGATACCGTGCGCATACCAGACGTCCTTGCCGACAAAATCCATCGACTGCAAATATTCGAGCGGCCGCATCTTGAACGCCGTCAGGGTGTAGTTTTCCTCATCCTTTGTCTCACAAAGGTGCGTGTGCAGCCTCACCCCCAGCGACCGCGCCAGCACAGCCGACTCCGTATACAGCTCGCGGGACGCGGAAAAGGGCGAACACGGCGCCAACGCCACCTGCCGCATCGAGCCCGCCGACGGATCATGGAACCGCTCGACCGCCTCCATGCTGTCCTTCAGGATCCTTTCCGTCGTCTGCACCACACTGTCGGGCGGCAGACCGCCGTCCTTTTTCGACAGATTCATCGATCCCCGCGAGGCATAAAACCGTGCCCCCAGCTCCCCGGCGGCGGCAAACTGCGCCTCCAAAAGCCGGATCGAGCTTTCCCCGGGGAACACATAGTGATGGTCAAACGCCGTGGTACAGCCGCTTTTCATCAAAAGCGCCAACGCGCATTTTGAGCTGAGGTAGATCGTCTCGGGATCCAGGTTTTTCCAGATATCATACAGCGCCGTCAGCCAGTCAAAGAGCTTGAGCCCCTGCGTCTGCGGCAGATTGCGCGAAAAGATCTGGTAAAAATGATGATGCGTGTTGACAAGCCCCGGATAGCACAGCAGCTCCGAGCAGTTGATGACCTGCTCCGCGCCGACGTCCAGATCCCTGCCGATCGCCTCGATCACACCGTCCTTGCAGTAGATATCCACTTTTTCATAGACGGTATCACGCTCGTCGCACGATACCACACAGCGCACATTACGCAGCAAAAGAGCCATCCCTCTCTCCTTTCATTGATCCCCGACGGGATCGTCAAGCAACAAACTCCCCGCAACCGCAGGGAGTCGATGCGAATAATCAGAATTCGGTTGCGGACATAATCTGCCCACGACCTATCGAATAAATGCCGTCTGAACGAGAAACATATCCACACACCGTAGGGACGAGCATTGCTCGTCCGAAAACCCGGCTGCGATATCAACGTTAACGGACAACCGATAGTCATTCCTACCATTAACGCGTGATAGTTTCCGGTGAGAACGGAGTCCTCCCACAATTGTCAATTGTCAATCGTCCATTGTCAATTATATATCGGGTGCGGGCAAAGCCCGCCTGCAATTGTCAAATGTCAATCGTCAGCAGTAGCTCTCAGCCAATCATCGTTCGCGTTATGCGCTCCGATTCTTGGAAGAGACTTGCATGGGTGTTGTTAGCCAAATCCAAGATTTGGACAACACCTCAAACTGTCAATAGTCATTTATAGGAATCCGGTGAGGACGGAGTCCTCCCACAATTGTCAATTGTCAATCGTCCATTGTCAAATATATATTGGGTGCGGGCAAAGCCCGCCCGAAATTGTCAATTGTCCATTGTCAACTGTCAATTGATAATCTACCTGTCTTCTCTGAAGTACGACAGACCCAGCGCCTCGGGCGGCTGTGTCTCACGCTTTTTACGCAGGCTGTTGAAGATCAGAACGATGACCGTGACGATATACGGCAGCATATCGAAGAACGGCTTGGTTCTCAGGTTGATATCGACGATCTCATACAGCGAGAGGTAGTACGGAGCGATGCTCAGCGCACCAAACAGCAACGCGCCGATGATCGCGAAGTTCGGCTTCCATACCGTGAAGATAACCAGCGCGATCGCCAGCCAGCCGATGTTATCCAGACCGTTGTTCGACCAAACGCCGGACGCGTTGTTCATGACATAGAACAGTCCGCCCAAGCCCGCGATCATGCTGCCGATGCAGGTCGCGAGGTACTTGTACTTGGTAACGCTGATACCGGCGGCGTCCGCGGTAGCGGGATTCTCGCCGACCGCGCGCAGGTTCAGTCCCGGGCGGGTACGCTTGAGGAAGATCGCAGCGATGACAGCGATGATGATCGCGACATAGGTCAAAAAGCCGTAGCTCAGGAACATCTCGCCGAACCACCCCAGATCCTCCGCAAAGGGGAAGGTGGCGGTGTAGTAGTTACTGGTCATGCTGACGGTAACAGAGGGAACGTCAGCGTGGACGAGCTTGATCAGTACGCCGCCGAAGTATTTGCCCAGACCGACGCCGAAGGTGGTCAGCGCAAGACCGGTAACGTTCTGATTCGCACGCAGGGTAGTGGTCAAAAAGCAATAGATCAAGCCCATGATCAGCGATCCGACAAGACAGCAGATCAGCGGGATGAATATCGCCAAAAACCAGTTCGCGTCGTCCTTGCTCTCCAGCGAATTCTCATAGATGAATCCGCCGACGACGCCGGAGATACCGCCGACATACATGATGCCGGGGATACCGAGGTTGAGGTTACCGCTCTTCTCGGTGAGGATCTCACCGGTACAGCCGAAAAGCAGAGAGATAGCCTGCAAAACTGCTCTGTGGAAAAAAGCTGCAAACATTATGCCTCTACCTCCTTTTTCTTGCGCGAACGGAACTTGATGGAATAGTTGATAAAGAACTCACAGCCGATGATGAAGAAGATGATGATCGCGATCAGGATGTCCGCGAAATCAGCGTTGATGATACGATCGGTCTGTGTTTGCAGCTCATCCGCGCCTCTCTGTAAGAAGACGACGATGAAAGCCGTGATGATCATATAGAAGGGGTTGAACTTCGCCAGCCACGAAACCATGATCGCGGTGTAACCGCGACCGCCCGCCGTCTCGGCGGTGATACTCTGGTCGGTACCGGAAACCAGCAGAAGGCCCGCGATACCGCACAACGCGCCGGAGATCAGCATCGTGCGGATGACGACCTTCTTGACGTTGATGCCGATGTAGCGCGCGGTATTGACGCTTTCGCCGACGACAGAGATCTCATAGCCCTGCTTCGAATATCTCAGATACAGGAACATCAGCACGGTCAGCGCGACCACGATGATGATATTCAAGAGATACCCTGAGCTGTCGATCTCCTTGGGCAGCTGCAGCCAGCCCGCGTGAGACTCGGCGTTGATCTTGCCGACCGTGTTACTGCCGGAAGACCAGATAAAGGTAAAGTACGCGATGATCTGTATCGCGATATAGTTCATCATCAGGGTGAACAGCGTCTCATTGGTGTTCCAGTTCGCCTTGAAGATCGAGGGGATGACGCCCCAGATCGCGCCGAATACGATCGCAGTCAGGATGGTGATCGGCAGCAGCAGCTCGTTCGGGAGCTTCGCGCCGTCATCGCCCAACAGCTTCATACAGATCGCCGCTCCCAGACCGCCGATAAGCACCTGACCCTCGGCGCCGATATTCCAGAAGCGCATCTTGAAGGCGGGCGTTACCGCAAGCGCGATACACAGCAGCATCGCCAGATCCTGCAGCATCTTCCAGAACTTACGCTCGGTCTTGAACGAGCCCTCAAACATGAACTTGTACATTTCAAAGGGATTCTTGCCCGTCAGCAGTACGATGATGATACCGCAGACGACCAGCGCCGCCAGAACAGCGGCTACGCGAATGAGCATCGCCTTCCAGAACGGGATATCCGTTCGCTTGACGATATGGAAAAGAGGTTCATGCGCGGATTTGGTTTTTGCTTTATCCATTTGCCTGTTCCTCCTGTTTTTCTTCGTTGAGATGCGTCATCATCAGACCGACCTCTTCCTTCGTGACCGTGCGTCCGTCAACGATGCCGTTGAGCTTGCCGCCGCAGAGGACTGCGATACGGTCGCACAGCGCGAGCAGAACATCCAGATCCTCGCCGACATAGATCACGGCGACGCCCTTTTTCTTCTGCTCATTCAAAAGCCGATAGATGGTGTATGATGTATTGATATCGAGACCGCGAACCGCGTAAGCCGCCATCATGACGGTCGGTTCGGAAGCGATCTCGCGACCGACCAGTACCTTCTGAACGTTACCGCCGGAGAGCTTACGAACCGGCGTCGAAACATTCGGCGTCAGGACCTCCAGCTCGTCCTTGACCTTGAGCGCCAGCTCGCGCGGGGTCTTGCGGTCGGTAAAGATCCCGTGACCCTTTTTATACGAGCGCAGCATCATGTTGTCGCTCATGCCCATACTGCCGACAAGACCCATGCCCAGACGATCCTCGGGAACGAACGCCAGCGAAACGCCGATCTTCTTGATCTCGCTGACAGAAAGCCCCGTCAGCTCGGTCTCGATATGATTCGAGGTGTCATAGTAAACGATCGAGCTGCCCTTTTCGGTACGCTGCAAGCCCGCGATCGCCTCCAAAAGCTGTTTCTGACCGGAGCCTGAGATACCCGCGATACCCAGGATCTCGCCGCCGTAAGCGTCAAAGCTGACGTCGTCCAGCGCCTTGACCCCGTACTTATCGAGACAGGTCAGATGGCTGACGCTGATGCGCTTTTCTCTGTTCTCGACCTCGGGACGCTCGATGTCCAGCTCTGTTTTCGAGCCGACCATCATATCCGTCAGCGATTGAACGGTCGCCTCGGACGTCAAAACGGTGTCGATATATTCGCCCTTTCTCAGGATCGCCACGCGGTCGGAGATCTCCAGGACCTCGTTCAGCTTATGCGTGATGATGATGATCGACTTGCCGTCTGCCTTCATATTGCGGATAACGGCGAAGAGCTTGTCCGTCTCCTGCGGCGTCAAAACCGCGGTCGGCTCGTCAAGGATCAGCATATTCGCGCCGCGATACAGCGTCTTGACGATCTCCAGCGTCTGCTTCTCGCTGACGCTCATATTGTAGACCTTTTTCTTCGGATCGACGTCAAAGCCGTATTTGTCACAGATCTCCTTGACCTTTTCGGCGATCTCCTTGTTGGAGCCCGTCTCCTTTTTGTTCATGCCCATCGCGATATTCTCGATCGCGGTGAACACATCGACCAGCTTGAAATGCTGATGGATCATGCCGATGCCCAGATCATACGCGTCCTTCGGCGAGGTGATCTGCACCTCTTCACCGTTGATATAGATCTGACCCTCATCCTGGCGGTAGATACCCGACAGCATATTCATCAGCGTCGTCTTACCGGAGCCGTTCTCGCCGAGCAGCGCCATGATCTCACCCTTCCGGATATCCATCGTGACATTCTTGTTGGCTACGACCTTGGTACCGAAGGCCTTGGTGATATTTTCAAACCGTATTGCAGGTACTTCTTGCACGCTTTACCCTCCTGTCTTTTGGTTGAAAAATGCTTGGATTTTATCCTCAAAAATGCGCTGAAACCCGTTTTTCGGTCACAGCGTATTTTTCAGCAAAAAGCAACGATAGCCGGGTGGCATTTCGCCACCCGGCGCATCGATTCGGTGATTAGTATTTCTCGTTGAGCAGTTTGATACCGTCGATTCTCAGATCGAAGTAAGGTGCGGAACGATACTCGGACTCGTGGAAGTAACCGTCGGCGATTACCTCGGTGTCGGGAGTGAAGTCCTTATCGGTATCGACGTCAGCCTTGTAGCTGTCGAGCTTCTTACCGCCTACAGTGAAGGCGTCGGTGCTGAATACGTGGATGGAACCATCCTCAAGACCCTTCTTGATCTCGTCGATCTTCTCCTGCGTGCCCTTAGCGGCAACATCAGCGTTGAGGTCGGTCAGCGCGACAGACTTGGTAGCAATGGTACCGGTCCAGTCGGTGTCGATCTTCTCGCCGTCCATGGTCGCCTTGATCGCGTACTCGAGGTACGGAGTCCAGTCGATCTTGGAGGAGATGATATAGGTCTTGGGGCCTACGCTGATGGTAGAACCGTTGTAGGAAACGTTGGGAACGCCCGCGTCCTCACAGGCTGTGGGAGCGCCCATAGAGTCAGCGTGCTGAGAGATCAGAACGCACTTGTTGTTGATCAGAGTGGTAGCAGCCTCTTTTTCAGCTGTCTCATCATACCAGGAACCGGTGAACTGAACTTCCATGGTAGCGGTCGGGCAGATAGAACGAGCGCCGAGGAAGAAGGAAGTGTAGCCGGAGATAACCTCTGCATAGGTGAACGCGCCGACATAACCGATCTTAGCCTCTTCCGCCTTGATCTTACCGGCCTCGATCATCTCGTTGAGCTTCATACCTGCGGCAACGCCTGCGAGGTAACGACCCTCATAGATGGAAGCGAATGCGTTGTGATAGTTGTCCAGGCCCTCGGTGTGAGCCTTTGTACCGGTAGCGTGAGCGAACTGAACGTCCTTGCATTCCTTCGCAGCCTCGATCATGAAGTCCTCATGACCGAAGGAATCGGCGAATACAAAGCCGCAGCCCTGGTCGACCAGGTCAAGAGCAGCCTCTTTACAGTCATTAGACTCTGCGATGTTGGTCTTGATGATGCACTCTACTCCGAGATTGTCACAAGCCTTCTTAGCCGCCTCGATGAAGTTGAGGTCATAGGTGGAGTTCTCGTCGTGCAGGAAGATAAAGCCTGCCTTGAAATCCTTGGCGTCTTTGCCGCTGTCCTTCTTGTCGCCGCCGCAAGCCGCGAGAGCGCCGCAAACCAGCATAACAACAAGAAGCAATGCAATAATTCTCTTCATAATTTCCTCCTAAAAATACTTTAAGAATACACGAAATCAGTAAAAAACTGACAATTTCATTATACCTAATCCGCCAAACAATGGCAATTGCAAATTATGTCAAATTTGTCATCATTTGTAACGCCTATTTTATCATTTTTTAACAACCCGCACGAATCGCCTGATTATTTGTTCGATTTGCTCAAAAATTATATTTCTTATTTAGCAATTATAGATAATGTTGCATCCCTCGCGTCTTTATTATATAATAGGGTAAAGAAACAATCATCAACAGAAGGTGAGACCGTGAACAGCTTCGTGATCAAAGGCGATATCGTTTTCTGTCCTTACAAAAGACAACTTGTCGCGATCGAGGACGGCTATGTCGTCGTGCGCGACGGGATCATCGAGCTGCCCTATACCGAGCTGCCCGAAACCGCAAAGGATCTGCCCGTACATGACTATACCGGCAAGCTCGTGATGCCCGGCATGGTCGATCTGCATATCCACGCGCCCCAGTACGCCTATCGCGGACTGGGAGCCGACATGGAGCTGCTCGATTGGCTCAAGCATTACGCCTTCAAAGAGGAAGCGAAGTACAGCGACCTTTCCTATGCCGAAAAAGCCTATACCATCTTCGCCGACGCCCTGCGCAAAAGCGCCTCCACCCGCGCCGTCGTCTTCGGAACGATCCACAGAGAAGCGACCGAGCTTCTGATGGATAAGCTCGAGAAAAGCGGGATCGTCTCCCTCGTCGGCAAGGTCAATATGGATCGCAACTCTCCCGATACCCTGTGCGAAACCACCGAAAGCTCTTTTCGCGAAACCGAGCGCTTCCTGCATAAGACCGCTGATCGTTACAAAAACACCAAGCCGATCCTCACCCCGCGCTTTGTCCCCTCCTGCACCGACGAACTGCTCTTGCGGCTGGGATGGCTGAGCGAGCAGAACGATATCCCCGTCCAGTCGCATCTCAGCGAGAACCCGGGCGAAATCGCGTGGGTCAGGGAGCTGTGTCCCGACAGCCGCTTCTACGGCGAGGTCTACGACAAAGCGGGACTTTTCGGCAACAACGCCAACACCGTCATGGCGCATTGTGTCTGGTCGAGCGACGAAGAGATCGCGCTGATGAAAGAGCGCGGGGTCTATATCGCCCATTGTCCCGCCTCCAATATGAACGTCTCATCGGGCATCGCCCCGATCCGCCGCTACCTCGACGAAGGACTGCGGGTCGGACTCGGCTCGGATATCGCGGGCGGTCAGTCCGAAAGCCTCTTTACCGCGATGGTCGAAGCGATGCAGCTGAGCCGCCTGTATTGGCGCCACATCGACCCGACCAAAAAGCCCCTCTCCTTCCCCGAGGCGCTCTACATGGCGACCAAAGGCGGCGGCGCGTTTTTCGGCAAAGCCGGCTCCTTCGAGCGCGACTACGAGTTCGACGCCATCGTCATTGATGACAGCACCCTTCCCCATCCGCAAAGCCTCACCGTCGCCCAGCGCGCCGAGCGCGCCGTATGGCTCGGCGCCGACAAAACCGGACTGATCGCGAAATATGTCCGCGGAACAAAAATCATTTGAGCATATCGATAACCGCACCGTTCTGTATCATACAGAGCGGTGTTTCGTTATTTTTTCATATCACTGCACGAAAATCGACCCTCTCATGCGTATTATGAGTGAAAGGAGGTACGACATCATTACTATCGGTACCGAAAAAGCAGAACACATCATCCACGAATATTCCGACATGATCTACCGCATCGCGGTGCATAACCTGAAGAATCCGACGGATGCAGAGGATATCCTGCAGGAGGTCTGTCTTGCACTGCTCACCAAATGTCCCGCCGACCGCGGCGATACCTTCATCAAACACTGGCTGATCCGCGTGACCATCAACAAATGCAACAGTTTTCGACGGCAATTCTGGCAGACAAGGCGCGAGAGTATCGACGACTACCTCCATCTGGCGGCGCCCGAGGAACAGGGCGTGATGGACGAGGTGCTGTCGCTGCCGAAAAAGGAGCGCAACATCATCTATCTCTACTACTACGAGAAGTACACCATCAAGGAGATCGCCGCGATCCTCGGCATGAACCAAAACACCGTCAGCTCATCTCTCGGACGCGCCCGCAAGCGGCTGCGGAATATTCTGACAGAAGGAGGCACTCACAATGAATGAGAACCGCTACACCCGCACGGTCGACAGCATCAAAGCGCCGAAAGAATCGGTGCAGAAGATGCTCGACGCCGTCCACAGCTATGAAAAGAAGGAGAAAATCATCCATATGTCAACATTGAAAAAATCCGTGATCGCCGCATCACTGGCGGTCGCGATCATCCTCACAGCGGTTTTCGGCATCCCCGCACTCAGTCCGAAAACCAATCCGTTCACCCTCACCGTCAACGCGGCAGAGGTCACCGATCAAAAGCCGACCCCCATCGGATCGCTCGATACCATCAGCGGCAACTGGGATATCGATCAAAAAACCGGCGAGGTCGCCATGACCGAATTCTTCGAGTTCAACGTTAAGGTCGAGGGCGAAAACATCGACCATGTACTCTATACCGTCAAGAACGGTAACTTCGGTACAAATGCAGAAAACGAATATGACTACTCTGAGACGCTTTACCAATCCGACATCATCACCGAAGAAATGGATGAAAAGAATTTTACCTGTCTGTGGCTGCGCGCGAATTCTGCCGATACCACCCTCCCCTCAAATGTGCGGCAGGCTGTCCGCGACTGGTACGATCATTTGAACACAATGCTCGATCAGCCGGCTCTGCAGGAGGGTTACGACGACAGCAAATTCAACATTGCCGATTGTGCAAAAGCGATCTACTCCGCCATGCTCGACCGCATGAGCGTCAAGGTCAATATCACCTATACCGACGGCAAGACCGTTGAAAAAACGCTTGTCTTTACCTGTGACAGCGTCGAGCAGGAGACCGGTATCGCTACCATCAGCGCAAAGCTGGTATAAACCCCTATATGACAATGCACCCCCGAGCTCAACTCAGGGGTGCGTTTCTTATTATATTAGTATATGACCGTGCCGGTTTTGCCGTTCACGGCGTCGATCGCTTTGTTCAGATCGGTAATGATCGCCTTTCTGCCGGGTTTGCCCTTGACAAACCGCACCGCCGCGCCGACCTTCGGCAGCATACTGCCCGCGGCAAATTGCCCCTCGTCGGCATACTTCTGTGCTTCATCGACGGTCATGCGGTCGATATCGCGTTCATCGGGCGTGTTGAAATCCACCTTGACCTTTTCGACCGCGGTCAGGATCAACAGCACATCCGCGTTCAGATTCTCGGCGAGCAAAGCCGAGCAGTAGTCCTTGTCGATGACCGCCGCGCAGCCCTTGAGGAATTCTCCCTTGCGCCGCACCGGGATCCCGCCGCCTCCGCAGCAGATGACGACCGAGCCCGCCTCGGCGGACGCGCGGATCGCGTCTATCTCGATGATGTACTGCGGCTGCGGTGACGCGACGACACGCCGCCAGCCTCTGCCCGCATCCTCCGCGATCGCGTATCCGTAGCGCTCTTTCAGATTCTCCGCCTGCTCACGGGTCATGAACTTTCCGATCGGCTTCGTCGGATGCTTCATCGCGGGATCATCGTTGCTGACCTCGACCTGCGTCACGATGGTGACGACGGGCTTGTACAACCCGCGGCGGGTCAACTCCTTACGCAGCGCGTTCTGGATATCGTAGCCGATGTACGCCTGGCTCATTGCCACACACATCGACAGCGTCGTTTTTTCCTCGGTCGGATCCTCGAGGATCAGCGCGTTCATCGCGGCGTCGATCTTCCCGACCTGCGGGCCGTTTCCGTGGGTGATGATCAGCTGAAAGCTATCACCGAGAAACTCACTCCTATCATCAACAATCTTAGAGAGCGTGGCATTAGCGTGAAATACGACGAT
>OMTA01000081.1:0-2461 GCA_900313895.1 uncultured Eubacteriales bacterium
AGCCCCTCGTTGTCGAAATCAACACCCAGAAAAGCGGTCAACTTGTGACTGTCGCTGCTTTCCATCGCTTCCTCAAGGGTGTAGATATTGGCGTAGTATTTTTTCATCGCAAGGGTGTGATCGTTGGTGATTTGGCGCAACGTTGTGCCGTCATAGAGATAGAGGCGACTGTCGCCCAACGAGTAGGGATAGACCTTATCCTCCGCCATGATCGCCATCACAAACGTACTGCCGCCGCGCTTCATCCTTGAGTTCTCGAGCATCTCGACCACCGCGTCGTTGCTTTTCTGAACAAACGCGCTGACGCTGTCATCGATCGACCCGCCGCTCTGCAGGGCGCGATAGATCGCGATCGACTGCTCCGCGCAGATCTTTGACGCCAGTCCGCCGTTTTTCTCGCCGCCCATACCGTCAAACACGCCGCAGACCAGCGGCTGAGAAATATCGCCGCCGCGAAGATTCACTTCGGAATCGTCGGCTTTTTTGACAACGTCATTGATCACGAAGTTATCCTGATTCTCATCGCGCTGCGTTCCCGGATGGGTGGAAACGCCTACAAAGTAGCGGTATTCTTCCATATCATTTGTCGTGATGATATCTGCCATCTAATCACACCTTATGAATCCTTGTTCTTGATTTTCAGTCCGATCACACTGGTGATCGCGCAAACGATCGTGATGCCGACACACCACAGCCATGCGGTGGCGAGAACGATCGCTTCTTTCTTAAAGATGTCGTCCGGCTCAAACTGGTCGCGGATCATATCTGCCATCTCGGGCATTTTGATCTCCATCGCGTGCTTGAGCGAGTTGAGATCGGCGGTACTGCCGAACGCCGACATACCCCACTTGCTGTAGGTGATGTTGGCGACCGTCTGGCTAAAGCCGCTCAGCTCAAAGAGCACGCCGCTCATGATCAGCTGAAGAATCAGGACAAAGGGCATGATCGTCATCGCGGTCGTAGGGGTTCCCGAAAGCGACGATACCATGATACCCAGAACCGAAGAGCTGAAGGTGAGCAGATAGATCGTGATGAAATACTCGACGAAGGCGTTCATCATCGCGCCGTCCGTGGGGCTGTCCGCAAAGAATCCGAACGCAAGGCAAACGCCGAAGATGATCGCGCTCTGTACCAGGCACAGTACCGCCTGCCACAGGATGTTAGCGGTGATATAGGAGGAGAGCTTCATGCCCTGGCGATATTCCGAGCGAATGATGCCGTGCTCTTTACAGATGCTCTGGATCGAGTTGAAGATACCCAGCCAGATACACGCGGACGCAAGGGTGAAGAAGCCCGACTTTGTGGATTCGAAATCCTTGAACATATCCTCGCTGCATACCGCCGCTACGATCAGGGCGATGATCGCGGCAAAGAGGACAAACTTCCACGCCTTTTCGCGCATCGCGATACGCGCGATTTTTTTGAAGTATACAGAAGTCTGTTTTCCGTAAGATACATTATTCAAAACCGATTACCCGCTTTCCTGCTAAGATTTTTGGCGATGTAGTAATCCGCCCTGCCCTTACCGCCTTCATGCGGAGGATTGATCTCTATCATGATATCCTGCAGGCGGGATACGCCGAAGAACTCGAGCGCGTCCTGCGGTCTGCCGTAAAAGGCGAGATGTCCCGCGTTGTCGCTGCTGGATTTCGCAAGGACGATGACCTTTGTGAACAGGATCTCCCTCGTCTTTGTATCGATCGCGTCATCCGGCTCATGAGAGATGACCATGACGATCTTTCCGTTATCGGCGATCTCTTTGAGGATCTCCATCTGCTGAACACGTGAAGCCGCGTCAAGTCCTGAGTCGGGCTCGTCACAGATAAAGACCTTCTGGAAGCCGACGAGCTGTGCCGCTACGGATACCTTCTTCTTCTGACCGCCGGAAAGCTGTCGGATAAGATGATTCTGGAGTGCGCTGACGCCGACCTTTTCCATGACGTCGTTGACGCGTTTTTGCTTATCGCTTTTGGAATACTGCTTGCCGTCGAGCTTGATCTCGGCGATATCCATCAGCGTTTGGTTGACCTTGTCATTCTCGCGCAGGGTGGTGAACTGAGGCACCAGACCGATCTGGGATTTCATCGTGCTGAAATTGCTGTAGAGATTCAAACCGTTCAGCATGACCTCCGCGTCTGCCTTCCCATCGCCCAGCACGGCGTTGACCAAGGTTGTTTTTCCCGCGCCCGATCCGCCGAGGATGAGGATAAAATCGCCGGTATCCGCTTCAAAACGGATATCCCTGAGCAGGGTCTTTTTGCCGAAGTTGACGGTTTTCTTTCTGATATTGACCGACAGCGCGCCGGAACGCTCGCCGGGATTATTATAGAGGATCCGATTGCCGGTCACGATCAGCAGGGTGTTCGCGATACGGATCACATCGTGATCGAACAATATCCTGCTGCCCGCGATACGCTCGCCGTTGACATAGATGCCGTTCTGACTCTTCTGATCATAGATC
>OMTA01000081.1:2488-8874 GCA_900313895.1 uncultured Eubacteriales bacterium
GTATTCACCGAGAGTGATCACCGCGTGGTTGCGGGACGCCATCATATCGCTCAGACAGATCTTGTTGTTGCTCGAGCGGCCGATGGTGATCTCTCTCTCGGAACCGATACGGAAGGTCTTCCACTCTTCGTTAGACGCCAATATGCGGCTGAAGACCATCAGCACCGCCTGCGGATGGGGATTATTGAGCTTTCTGCGGTCGATACGGATGATATCGCCGCCTTTCAGCCTGACCGCCTTGGAACCGCGCGCGTTGTACGGCTGAAGCCGCATACCGTTGATATAGGTTCCGTTGGTACTGTTGTTATCGATGAAATAAAACGTATCCTCGGAGTCGTCATAGACAAACTCTCCGTGCCTTCTGCCGGTGATCTCCGAAACGACACGGATATCGGTCGAGGCTTCCGGATACTCTCTGCCCAGCGTCATATTGCCGCGCAGCTTGACCATAAACGGTTGGTTTCTGCTGTCGATGATCAGCAGGGTCGCGGGTTTTTGGACGACCGGTTGAAAAAATTGTGTTCTTGATTCTACCATTTCTATTTCCTTATCTGCTATGGGAATTAGTTGATCAAAATATAGGGGTTCTGTGACGCGTCCAGCATCGAGAGATACTTGAGCACCATATCATGCGATGTACCGACACAGCCCGCTGTGGGGCCGTCGCTGAGATGGAAAAAGATCGCCGAACCCTTGTTATACTCAGCGCTCGTATTGTAGTTGATCACAAAGCCGTAATCATACGAAGGAGAGTAATCGATCATATGCTCAGCGGAGTTCCAGTCCTGATCCGCCGTACCCTCGACGCGCTGATTGTAATATTTGGAATCCGGGTCATCGACCCAGTAGGTGTTTTCGGTGACTTGGAAAGTATTTAATCCGGTCTGAGGCATATCGTAAATATAGAAAGCCTCTCCGATCGAATAAAGACCTCTCGGTGAAGCGTACCCGCCTTCGTGCATATCATCGGTGACGCCGTTCCTGCCGACAAATCCGTTGCAGGTCATCTCATCAAAACAGACCCACTTATTTTTGGAGACAGTGTAATACTCAATGGTAGCGGATGATCCTTCGGATCTGACCGTGACCAGCTGATGACATCCGCTTTCGTACATCTCCTGCGCGGTCGTACCGTTTGCCTCCAGAAGCCGTGAAAGCACTTCGGGGGCTTCAACCGTGGATACGGTCGTCTCTTCAACACTCGCCTGAGTCCCGGAGCCATCCGATACGGTTTCTTCTGTCGGATTCTCGCCGACCGTTCCGACTTCGGTCACCGGTGTCGCGGGCGGGGAAGTCGCGGGCGATGTTGTCGGGAGTATTGTCGCCTCATCCGGTGTCGCGACTGCTGTCGCTGCCTGATCGGGAGTGGCTTTATCGCGGTCTTTCCCTCCGACAACGACCAGCACGATCGTTCCCGCTACGACCGCAACAGACGCGAAAACGATAGAAATAATCACTACCAGTTTTTTGTACATATCATTCCACCCCTATGAAGATCTTGGGATTCTTGCCGGAATCCAATCTGCTCAGCAGATCCTCCATATCACCGGCTGAGATATCGATATCCCCATAGGTATCAGACAGAGAACCGTACTTGCCGCGCAGACCGATCGCGGAGCCTCTGCCCTTGACAACGTTTTGACTTGAGAAACCGGAGCCGTTGTGCTCGATATAGATAATGTAGTTGAAATCACCGTCCAAGAGACCCTCGGAGATTGAATAATCATACTTACCCTGATTCCCGATCCGACTTCTTTCCAGAACCATATTGTACTGCGGAGAGTTAACGTCGCTGTCGACACAGGTGTTAGAGGTGACGGTATAGGTGTTGAAATAGTTAAAGCTGACAGAATGCGTAACGAACAGCTTTCCGAGATAATATTCGCCTCTCGGCGTCGTCTTGGAGCCCTCCTGCGCTTCGCCGATACCGTTGGAGCCGACGCTGCATGAATAAGAGGCTGTCTTCTTGAATTCGCCTTCCTGCCACTCGTACAAGGTCGCCGTACCGTAAGAGCCGGACGCCTTTACAACTAGTTTCTGAGAATAATCATAGGGACAGGCGGCAGAGCCTTTGGAAACAACCAGCGCGACAGTCGTGCCTTTTTCCACGGTTGTTCCCTGTGCGGGCGACTGCTCGATGACGCTGTCTTTCGGAACGCTTTCATCATTCTTATAGGAAACCTTGACCTTTAAGCCGAGCTTTTCAAGATTCTGCTTTGCGACGGAATACTTGAAGTTGATACAGGAAGGCATATCGACTTCAGAGGTGATCGTAGCTTCTTCTTCCTTTTTTTCGTCCGCCTCAGCTTCGTCTTCCGAATCCGGATCGGTGGGATCGATCTTGCTGACGGAAGAGGCGGTCGACGACGAGGAATCATCCCTTTTATCCTTATCGCTGTTCATCAGGGTGATGATGACTGCTGTCATAACGCCGATGATCACGAGCATAGACACCACTAAAACAACGACAACGGTTTTCATACTCGGGCCTTTTTTCTCAGGCTGTGACTGCTGAACATTTGAGGAATAGCCGCCGTTGTTCGGGACATATCCGCCGTTGTTCGCGTTATACCCGCCGTTGTTCGGGACATATCCGCCGTTGTTCGCGTTATACCCGCCGTTGTTGGCGTTATACCCGCCGTTGTTCGGATAGACCGGAGGAATTGCCCCGTATTGGGGATCGATCACCTGTGTACGGAAGGGATCATTTTCTCCCGCCTGACCTGCTTGCGCGTCGGGATGATCCAGTCCCCAACGTATCATTTCGGAAAGCCGGGACATATCCTGGCAGCGGTTCTCCTGATAGACCGATAGTCCGAACATCAAAGTGGTCTCAAGCGACTTCGATATCTGCACACCCATTTGTGACGGCGGCTTGAGATCATCCTGACGCATCCTGTCAAGCGCGTCCTCCGGGATCACGCCGGTGATACATTTGTAGAGCGTCGCGCACAGACCGTAAACATCCGTCCACGGGCCTTGATTTCCGTTCTTTCTATATTGCTCCTCAGGAGCGTAGCCCTGCTTGAGCATGACGGACATTTCCTTTTCCTTGCCCGAGAAATACCGTGCCGAACCGAAGTCCATCAACACCATCTTGTTCTTTTTGGTCAGCATGATGTTGTCGGGGCTGATATCACGGTGGATCAACTCCTGCCGATGGATCTTTTGGAGCGAATCCACAACAGGCAGGATCAGGGTGAACGCTGTCTGCGCGGGCATCGTACCGTGTTTTTTGAGGTAGGACGACAGGCTTTCACCGTCGAGATAATCCATGATGATATACGCGGTATTATTCGCTTCAAAATAATCCCTGACATCGACGATACCCGGCTCGCCGATAAACCGCGCAAGGCTGCGCGCTTCCATCAGGAAACGATCCTTTCCCTTGCTGAAGATCTCGCGCTGATGCTCGGAGGTCGCGGTGACAAGCTGGGTCGCCGTGTTGTTGCGGTTGACATAACCGTTGGGGAAATACTCTTTGATCGCGACCCTGATGTCCAACGTCAGATCTCTGCCGATATAGGTGATGCCGAAGCCGCCCTCTCCCAAGCAGTTACCGATAAGGTATTTGTTGTTCAGGATCGTTCCCGGTCTGAGATGATGCGGATAGGTGTCGGCGGTATTATTTTTGTTGCAATTGGGACAATAACCCGTCGATGAAAGTTCGTTCATGCAATCGAAACAGTACTGCTTCATGACAACCTCCTCAAAAGATAGCTTAGCATTTCATATAATATCTCGTTTAACATATTATCACATTATCATACTGAACGCAAGAATATTCATCGTTTTCCCGTAGAAATATCGCAATCAAAACGGAGCGTCCCGAAAGGAAACGCTCCGCATGGTTTTACGCAATCTTGCAAGGCTGTTATTCTGTGATCCTGACGCCGCCGAAGGGACGCACGCGCAGCACGCTGCAGCTGTTTTCTCCGAAGATGCTGTCCATCACACGGGCGTACTCTTCCGCTCGATCAACCGGCACAAATGCCTGGACGGTACCGGCAAATCCGCCGCCGTGAACCCTGACCGCCGCGTCATCTCCGAGGACTCTGCGGCTCATCATGATGCCGAGGGTGATCCCCTGCTGTGTCGGGTTTGTGACGGAATACAGGTTTTGGAGCAGGATCGCCGACGACAACGCCGACTGACGGTACAAGGTAAAGAACCGATCGAGGTCGCCCTCCTCCAACGCCCTTGCTTCTTCCTCAGCGCGTTTGCTCTCGCGGAAGAAATGCGAAGCGCGCAGGATAGCGCGATCGGAACAGCTCTTCACAAGCTCCGGCACACGCTGATAAAACGCATCCTCATCCACCTCACGCAGAACCTCTTTGCCGAACTGTCGCGCAACCGATCTCATCTCCTCGGGGACCGCGGTGTACTCATCCTCCAGATCGCCGTGACTGCCTTTGGTATCCGTCACGCATAAACGATATCCCGCCGCGGCGAGGTCAAACTGCTGTTTTTTGACAACAGGATTTTCGGTATCTTTAAAATCCAGAAATACCAATCCGCCCACGGCACAGGCTGTCTGGTCAAGCAAGCCGCTGCCCTTTCCGTAATATTGGTTCTCGGCAAACTGACCGATCTTCGCCAGCTCGACCGGAGGCGTTTTTCCATCGTTGTACCGCGTATCGATGATGGTCGCGACCAGTGTTTCAAATGCCGCGGAGGAGGACAATCCGCTTCCGCTGAGCACATCCGAAACGGTATACGCGTCAAAGCCGCCGACGGTGATGCCCCTCTGTGCGAACCGCGCCGCGATCCCGCGGATCATCGAGACGGACTTTCCTTTTTCTCCGGGGCGCGGGATCAGATCGTCAAGCTCGACGATCCCCATATCGTGCCCCTTGGATTTAAGGCGGATGATCCCCTCATCGTGGAATGCGACGACCGCGATCACATCGAGGTCGACCGCCGCCGCAAGAGCGCATCCGTGCTGATGGTCGGTATGATTTCCGCCGATCTCGGTTCTTCCGGGCGCGGAGAATAACGAGATATCCTCTCTTCCCGGAAAATAAACGTCAAATTGACCGATCGCGTGTTCGATACGCGCTCTCTGACGGCTGAGGGTCTTTTCATCGTCGCCGTACAGCGTCACAAGCTGTTGATCCAGCCCGCCGGATCTCAGTTTTTTCAGCAACATTTCTTTTTTCATCACAGTCGCTCCGTTCGCTGTTGATTTTCAGTTTTATTCTATCCTATCCGCTATCCCCTTGTCAACTGATTTGGGTACGAGTTCAAAAGATTTGCATATGATGTATCGTGGAAGTTTCACACAATACACATAAAGGAAATGGATATGCTTCTGAATTCTGATGTACTGCTCGGGCTGAGCGTTCCGTTCATCGGGACGACGCTCGGCGCGGCGGTCGTGTTTTTTATGAAAAAGCAGCTTGACGATACCGTGACCAAGGCGCTTGCGGGATTTGCGGCGGGAGTGATGGTCGCGGCTTCCGTTTGGAGCCTGATCATCCCGGCGATCGAACAGTCGGAGGGGTTAGGCATTTGGTCGTTTATCCCGGCGCTCGCGGGCTTTTGGATCGGGATCGCCTTTTTGATGCTGCTCAGCCGAGTGATCCCGCGGCTGTACCGACGCGCCGAACGATCCGACAGCGTCACACACACCACGATGATGGCGCTTGCGGTCACCCTGCACAATATCCC
Organism: uncultured Eubacteriales bacterium; assembly: GCA_900313895.1. Classification (GTDB taxonomy): domain Bacteria; phylum Bacillota; class Clostridia; order Oscillospirales; family Acutalibacteraceae; genus Ruminococcoides. The sequence goes on from OMTA01000081.1 coordinate 8,159, forward strand.
TGAGGGAATGGCGGTCGGCGTGGTCTACGCGGGCTTACTGGCGGGGATCGGCGATATCACCGCGGCGGGAGCGCTGGCGCTGGCGACAGGGATCGCGATCCAGAACTTTCCCGAGGGCGCGATCATCTCGATGCCGCTGCACGCGCAGGGTCACAGCCGCACACGTTCCTTCCTCTACGGAACGCTGTCGGGCGCGGTCGAGCCGCTGTTCGGGCTGTTGACGGTCGCCTATGCGCGGCACATCGCGCCCGCGATGCCCTATCTGCTGAGCTTTGCGGCAGGCGCGATGATGTATGTCGTCGTCGATGATCTAATCCCCGAGACCGCCGAGGGAGAACGCTCTTTTGTCGCGGTTGTCGCTTTTTCCATAGGATTCACCCTGATGATGTCGCTTGACGTCGCGCTGGGATAAAAGAAAAGCCTCATTACGGGGCTTTCTTTTTTGTTTGACCTTATGACGCGAATGTGGTAAAATAAGCGCGAACACGGAGGAATGATATGGAGAAACAGCAGAAGCCGATCGTGATACTCGGCCCCATGGAGAGCGAATCGGCGTATCTCACGGAACAACTGAACGAACCGACCGAGCAGCATATCGGCGCGTATCGCTATGTATCGGGCTCGATAGACGGCTATCCCGTCGTGATCGGGCGCACCTATATCGGCATGGTGAATTCCGCAACGTCGGCGGCGCTTGCCATCGAACGCTTCGATCC
>OMTA01000195.1 GCA_900313895.1 uncultured Eubacteriales bacterium
CTTGATTATCTTCATTCTTTCCCATACTTTCATGCTTTTCGGCTCCGGTCCGCGGCATTTCCCCGCGGTACAGCGGGCAACGAGATCCACTTCGTCCCCGCCGGCAGACCATAGACCATATCGAGAGGAGGGGCCGTGCCGCATGGACACGGGCCCCTCTGAAGGAGTTTGGAAGTTTCAGATCCCGTTCATGATGTTCCTGGCATCATCCTCTCCGCAGTAGAGGAGGTTCATCCCGTAGACGCCGTCGGAAGATTCGAAGGCCCAGGAGCCGCTGATGCCAATCTTCTGGCAGTAAGCATCGACGTATTCCCCGATCTTCTCCTTGGCGGCCGCGTCGTCGCTGCAGCCGAAGTACGCCTTGAACTCATCAGGGTACAGGTAGTAGCACATGATGAGCTGGTTCAGGACCTCGGATACACCGCTGCTGAACGAGTAGCCGGTGATGCATATGTCGCACTTGCTGAGGAACTTCTCCTGCGCAGCGGATTCTGTTCCGGCTATCCTCTCCAGCCACTTGCTGTAGATCTCCTTCATGTACGCCTGGGACGACTGATAATTGTCGGATCCGGTGGCCTTGGTGACGACCTGGAAGGGCGTTCCGATCATGAGGATCAGGTGCTTGAGGTTGTACTTCTCGACCATAGTGCTCACTTCTTCCGTAGATATCGTGTTCCCGTGGCCACCGGTGGTTCCTCCGTTGAGGAACGCCTCGGTGGAATCGTACGGGTCGAGGACCATCAGGTTGGTGTACTCGCCGGAATATTCGCCGAGGATCGACAGCTCATCGAGGTAGCCGTAGCAGGCTGTGGATCCGATCTCTTTCCTGCAGGATCTGCATATGTTTTGACAAAGATATGATAAAGAAAACTTTGACAAATTCAGAAGGCTGGAAGGAAAGTCCGCCGGGCAATACAATCCATGCGGTGTCATCCGTACCGGTTACATTGATACCGATAAAGAACACCATGATCAGCAGGATAAGCGACAGTATAATGAATAAGATCCATTTATCCGCGATACGCTGATAATCGATGATCGTCATAAAGATCGCGAGGATATATCCGATGATGATCGCAAGGATCTGGGACGTCAGATAATTATATGAATAACCTCTCTGCATCGACTGGATCAGAATCACACTGTATACCGTTGCGATGATCGTCAACAGCCATAATGTTTTATCGGTTTTTATGAAGAATTGTTTGAACTTTTTCAGAATCGTCTGCATAAAGAACCTTTCAAAATCGATGTTGTTTTATCAATCTTTATTATATTCAATAGGGTAGCTGAATTCAAGTCAATAAAGGTAACAATTTTTATTTTATTTTGTCATATAGCATTATGACGGTGACAAAATATGATAGAATAACAAATTGAAAGAATTTGGAGAGTTGTTATGTTCAATGTCGTAACTAAATCCGCCGCAGAGACGGAGGCGCTCGGTCAAAGGATCGCGTCCGTGCTGAAAGGGCGTGAAGAAATCGCGCTTTTCGGAGATCTCGGGGCGGGTAAGACCGCGTTTACCCGAGGCGTCTGTAAGGGGCTCGGAATCAACGAAGGCGTTTCCAGCCCGACGTTCGCGCTGGTCAACGCGTATCAGGGAAAATATCCTGTCTATCATTTTGATATGTACCGCATCACTTCGATCGACGATCTGTTCGCCGTCGGGTTCTATGATTATATCGATACCGGTATCCTGATCATCGAATGGAGCGAAAACATCGAAAGCGAGCTTGAAGAGGACGCGCTCCGTATCCGTATTCAGAAAAGCGACGATGAAAACGAACGAATTTTTCAAATAGAAGGGTTGGATGACTATGCTGATATTATCTGTTGATTCTTCGGCTTCACCCGCCTCTGTCTGTTTGTTTCAGGATAATAAGATACTATCCGAATATTATATCAATGTCGGCTTGACCCACAGCCAGACATTGGTCGCTATGATCGAGTCGATGCTCACTGTCACCGGTATCAAGTCGGAAGATATCGATCTGTATGCCGTGAATAGCGGCCCCGGATCCTTTACCGGCGTTCGGATCGGCGTGAGCGCGGTCAAGGGTATGGCGTATGCACAGAACAAGCCGTGTATCGCCGTATCGACGCTTCACAGTATGGCGGCGAACTTTCTATCCGACAACGCTGTTGTCTGCTCGTGTATGGACGCGCGTCGCCATCAGGTATATAATGCTGTCTTTCGGATCCATAACGGTGAGATCGAGCGTCTTTGTGATGATCGGGCGATCTCTGTCGCGGATCTTATCGAAGAGCTAAAGGAAACAGATGAACCTGTAATCCTTGTGGGCGATGGTGCGGAGTTGGTTTATTATTCTTGTGAAGAATTAAATGAAGTACACCTCGCTCCTCCTGCGCAGCGCTTTCAGCGCGCTTCGTCTGTCGCTGTTATCGCCGCCGAAAAAGCGAAGAAGGGTGAGATGATCTCTCCCGCGTCATTGATGCCTTCCTACCTGAGGCTCTCTCAGGCGGAAAGAGAACGAATGGAAAAACAGAAAGGATAAATCATATGATCGCCATCGGTTGTGATCACGGCGGACTGGATATCAAAAACGCCGTGATAGAGTATTTAAAGGAAAACAATATCAGCTTTACAGACTTTGGATGTGATCGCGCCGAGAGCGTAGACTATCCTGTTTATGCCTATCAGGTCGCGAAGGCCGTTTCAAGCGGAAAGGCGGATCGCGGTATCATCTGCTGCGGTACCGGAATCGGCGTATCCATGGTCGCAAATAAGGTCAAAGGGATCCGCGCGGCTGTTGTCAGCGACGCGTTTTGCGCGGAGATGACCCGTCGTCATAACGACGCCAACATCCTTTGTATGGGCGGCAGAGTGATCGATGAGCCGACTGCGGTCAAGCTCGCCGATGTTTTCCTCAACACTGAATACGAAGGCGGCAGACACGCAAAAAGGGTTCAGATGATTACTGACATTGAGAACGGTAATTTTGAGATAAAAGATTAAGAAAGAAGGAATTATTATGAGTAAAGTAACGATATTTGATCATCCGTTAATCCAGCACAAGCTGTCGATCCTTCGTGATGAAAACACCAGCACAAAAGAGTTCCGTGAGCTTATCTCTGAGATTGCAATGCTCATGTGCTATGAGGCTACACGCAACCTTCCTCTGGAAGAGGTCAAGATCAAAACGCCCCTGACCGAGATGACCGCTAAGAAGATCGCGGGCAGAAAGCTCGCTTTTGTTCCGATCCTCCGCGCGGGCTGCGGTATGCTTGACGCGATGCTGACGATGGTTCCTTCCGCTAAGGTCGGTCACATCGGACTTTACAGAGATGAGATCACCCACAAGCCTGTTGAGTATTACAACAAGCTCCCCGGCGACGTTGAAGAAAGAGACGTCTTTGTGCTCGATCCGATGCTCGCTACCGGCGGCAGCGCTGTTGACGCGATCCAGATCATCAAGCGCTCCAAGCCCCGTTCTATCAAATTCCTTTGCATCATTGCTGCTCCCGAAGGCATCGATGTTCTGTCTAAGGCGCATCCCGATGTAGAGATCTATTGTGCCGCGAAAGACGACCACCTGAACGAAAACTGCTACATCGTTCCCGGTCTGGGCGATGCTGGCGACCGTATCTACGGTACCGTGATTTGTCTCTCTTTATCCATCCTGCTGATCGGCGTCCTGCTATGCGCCTGCTCCGATAAAGGATCTACAACATCGACGGAAAACGGCGCTTTGACAGAGGTCAAGGACGATAACGGTAACCTGACCGGTTACGAGCGCCGCTACACCAACGATAACGGCGATATCACGCGCTGGGATGTGTATGACGCGGATCAAACGTATCTGTACTACGTTTTGTATGAGTACGACGACCAAGATCGTCTGCAAACCGAAACGAGATACAAGGCGGAGGGCTTTGCGGAATATCGTTATGTTTACACCTATGACGATAAGGGCAATTTGAGCGAAAAAGCCTATGAGTTGCCGCACGGAGAAGCCCAGGTCTACCGCTATAACGCGGATGGGGAAGAGATCGAGCGTTTGTATTATGATACGGAAGAAAAGCTGATAAAGCGTGAGGTTCTGGAAAAGGAAAATGGGTCACACACGATCCGACTGAACCTACCGAGAAATAATTTCAAAGATAAAGCAGCCGCTATCTGATTTGGATAGCGGCTGCTGTTTTCGGTGATTATTCTGCTGTTGCCTGAGCGGCTTCTTCTGCCGGCGCTTCTGCGGGCTCTTCGGCAGGCGCTTCTGCCTGAGGCTCAGCTTCCTCAGCGGCGGGAGCTTCAACCTCGGGATCGGGGATCTCGACACCCTCAGCTTCATAATGGGGGTTGTCCTTTCTTGCCCACTCGACGGCTTTATCGATGCCGACTTTAGCGGACTTTGAAAGAGAGATTCCAAGATCATTGAATGCTAAAACAAAGGATTTTGCAGTCTGTTTCCAAACACCTTTTAAATCTGCCATAATATTACCTCCTTGATTTTTTATTATTATACCACGAACGACCCGCTAATTCAAGTTGATACCAATGTGTTTTGCAAGAACATAAAGATAAAAGACTTGATTTATCGACTCAGTTGATGTATAATAGCACTCGTAGGCGCCGGTGTGTCGGAACTGGCAGACGAGACAGACTCAAAATCTGTTGTCTTCACGGGCGTGTGGGTTCGAGTCCCACCACCGGCACCAAAGATGAAAGAGGTATCCTTCGGGATACCTCTTTTTTTCATCTGTTTCTTATTACACATCTGTATATTATCTTGACAAAGCTAATCTCCTATACTAAAATGGTTTTGGAAATCTGATGGGGGATATCGAATGGAAAACTATAAGATTCTCTATAATCCAAAGAGTAACAATAAATTGGGTAAAACCGGCGCTCAGTCGGTCGTGGAGCATATCAAAGACAGTCAATATGAATTCATCGATTGGCTCAGTATCACTGACAAAAAGACCTTTTTCAATGCTCTCAAGCCGGAAGAAAAAGTGATCCTTTGCGGCGGCGACGGTACCTTGAATCATTTTATCAACAGTATCGATATCGATTCTCTGAAAAACGACATATACCTGTACGCCATCGGTACGGGAAACGACTTTGTCAAAAGTATCGGCGGCGAGATCAACACCTTGATCCCCATCAACGATTACCTGAATGATCTTCCGATCGTCACGGTCAACGGCAGAGATTATCGCTTTATCAACGGCGTCGGTTTTGGTATCGACGGCTATTGCTGTGAGGTCGGCGATCAGTTAAAACAAAAATCCGATAAACCGATCAACTATTCCAATATCGCTGTCAAGGGTATATTGTTCCGTTTTAAACCCGTTAAGGCGATCGTCACCGTTGACGGCAGGGTGGAACGCTTCAAAAAAGTTTGGCTTGCGCCTACCATGTACGGCTGCTGCTACGGCGGAGGAATGTATCCGACGCCCGATCAGAAACGCGGCATGGGTAAGGTTTCCACGATGGTGTACTACGGAAAGGGAAAACTAAAGAGCTTGATACTCTTTCCTTCGATCTTCAAGGGTGAACATATTCAGCATACCGATATGGTCAAGATCTTTACCGGAAAGCGCGTCACCGTCAAATTTGATTCTCCGACCCCTTTACAGATCGACGGCGAAACCATCAAAAACGTTACCGAATATACAGTCAGATTCAAATAACAGCAGCTCCGCGGTCATTCCGCGGAGTTTTTATCAAAAGTCCTTGCAATTATCCGTGTCGGGTGTAAAATAAGCATAGATGGAAGAGGTGCGTTATGAACAGTTCAACATTTTCTCAAATAATCGATCGCGTCAAAGCAGGAAAACCTGCCGATTTATCGATCACTATCGGCGAAACAACCTATACCAGACGCTTTAACGCCAACAGCCGTCTGATCATTCTCGGCGGCGGTCATGTCGGACTATCCCTATGTAAAATGGCTTCCATGCTCAATTTTGATATCATTGTGACGGATGATCGACCCGCGTTTGCCAATCGCGAGCGTTTTCCCGAGGCGACCCTGGTGATCTGTGACAGCTTTGAAAACGCGATCCGTTCTATCGATATCAATTCCTCCGATTACGTCTGTATTCTGACCCGCGGACACCGATGGGATCAGCTGTGTGTGGAAACGATTCTATCCGGGACAATGCCGCACTATCTCGGAATGATCGGGTCACGCAGACGCGTTGCAGGACTGAAAGAATGCCTTTCGGAAAAGGGGTTTTCAAATGATAGGATTGTTCAGCTCCATGCACCGATCGGACTATCTATCGGGGCTCAAACCCCTATGGAGATCGCCCTGTCTATCTGTGCCGAGATGATCCAAATCAAGCGTGAGAACAGCGAAAAGTCCGCTGATTATACCTTGTTCGCAAAAAATACGGATCGCGATTTGCTCGATTTTATTTCAAGCGGAAATACGCCGCGCGCTTTATTGATGGTTCTGTCTTCGGACGGCTCAACTCCTGTCGAGAGCGGTGCGATGATGGCAGTCGATCCTCTCGGCAATTCCTACGGTACCATCGGCGGCGGTTGCAGTGAAGCCGCCGCGGTTCAAAAAGCGCGCAGGATCATCGGAACAGGGGAGAGAGCGGTTATCGATTTTGATATGACCAACGAGGTCGCCGAGGAAAACGGAATGGTCTGCGGCGGTACGATGACTGTTTTGATCGAGGATATTCAATCGTAACTTGCGCTGTTAGTTTGTAAATGCTATAATAATCAAAAACCATACGGAGATCGACTATGAAACTGACCAAAATCATCAACAATAATCAATACTCATTGTCCTGTGAGGTTTTTCCGCCAAAGAAATCAACTTCTTTTGAAAGCGTCAAGACTGCTGTTGAATCAATTGAGCGTATGCATCCCTCGTTTATGAGTGTGACATATGGCGCCGGCAGATTGCTAAGGATATCAAATATCGGTTCAATGTGCCGACGATGGCGCATTTGACCTGTGTTTCATCTGACAAAGCGACTGTTGCCGAGAGGATCTACGATATCAAGCAGGCAGGGATCGTCAACGTGATGGCGCTGCGCGGCGATTTGACTCCCGAACTGGCACAGTCCGACCGATCCGCTTGGGATTATCATCACGCGATTGATCTGGTGCGGGAGCTGAAAGAATCCGACGCCGATTTCTGTATCGGTTGCGCCTGCTATCCCGAGGTTCATCCTGAAAGCAAGGATCAGATCGAGGATATAAAGTATCTCAAGGAAAAAGTCGATGCGGGATGTGACTTTATCACAACGCAAATGTTTTTTGATAACAATTTGCTCTACAATTTCCTCTACAAGATCCGTGAGGCAGGTATCACCGTACCGGTATTGCCCGGTATCATGCCTATCACAAAGGCGATTCAGCTGGAACGCGCGATCAAGCTCTCCGGTTCCTTTATCCCTCAACGATTCAAAGCGCTGGTAGATCGATTCGGCTCGGATGATGATGCGATGGCGCAAGCCGGGATCGCGTACGCTACCGATCAGATCATCGACCTGTATGCGAACGGCATCAAAAACGTCCACCTGTACACCATGAATAAGCCTGAGATAGCCGCCGCGATCCAGTCGAATCTCAGCAGTATTCTCAACAAATGATCTATATACTGAACCCGGTTGCTCCCGCGTGGAACCGAAAAGAGATCATCAGATACGCTCGCGCAAAGTCCGATGATCCGCGGATTACCGCGCTCATTGACGCCTGTATCGCGGAAGCAAAGCCCCTTCTTGATTACAGGGTGTCTTATACGATCGACGATATCATTCGGGAAGATGACACCCTATCCTTTTGCGGCATCAAAACAACATCGACTGTGATCAAAAAAGCGGTCGATGGATGTGAAAAAGTCATCCTGTTTGCCGCGACGATCGGCGCGCGATTTGATCGTTTGATCACCAGATACGGAAGGCTGGAACCATCCAAAGCATTGATC
>OMTA01000047.1 GCA_900313895.1 uncultured Eubacteriales bacterium
GATGCTCGAGGCCGTCAACCGCGAGTGCAGCCTTACCATTTCCGGCAAGGTTGTCAAGCGCGACGAGGAAACCATCAACAAGAAGATCGCGACCGGTATGGTCGAGGTCGCCGCCGAGAGCATCACCGTTCTCGGCAAGTGCAAGAACAACCTGCCCTTTGAGGTCGTTTCTTCTACCGCGTCTAACGAGGATATCCGTCTGAAATACCGTTTCCTCGATCTGCGTAATCCGAAGGTGCACAACAACATCCTGCTGCGCTCTCAGATCATCTCGTTCCTGCGCTCCAAGATGACCGAGCTCGGCTTTACCGAGCTGCAAACCCCGATCCTCTCTGTATCCTCTCCCGAGGGCGCGCGCGACTACCTGATCCCGTCCCGTAAGCATAAGGGAAAGTTCTACGCCCTGCCCCAGGCGCCGCAGATCTTCAAACAGCTTTTGATGGTCTCCGGCTTTGATAAGTATTTTCAGGTCGCGCCCTGCTTCCGTGATGAGGACGCCCGTGCCGACCGTTCACCCGGCGAATTCTACCAGCTCGATTATGAGATGGCGTTCGCGACACAGGAGGATGTGTTCGACGTCGCCGAGGAAGTTTTGTACGAGACCTTCAAGAAGTTCTCCGATAAAGAGATCAGCAAACCGCCCTTCAAGCGCATCTCTTATGCCGAGAGTATGCTGAAGTACGGTACCGATAAGCCCGATCTCCGCAACCCGCTCGAGATCGTCGAGATCTCCGATATGTTCGAGGAGACCGACTTCAAGCCCTTCTTAAAGAAAACCGTCCGCTCCATCAACGTACCCGGTGCGGCGTCCTGCTCCAAAAGCTGGTTCAAGAAGATGGAAGAGTTCGCGCTCTCCATCGGCATGAAGGGTCTGGGCTATGTCAAGGTCACCGATGAAATGCTCTTCGACGGCCCGATCGACAAGTTCCTCAAGCCCGGCGACAGGGAAGAGCTGATCCGCCGCAACGGTTCCAAAGCGGGCGATGTGATCTACTTCATCGCCGATACCGCCGCCGAAGCGCCCAAGCTCGCCGGCCAGATCCGTACCGAGGTCGCGACGCGCCTCGATCTAATCGATAAGACCCGTTTCGAGTTCTGCTTCATCGTCGATTTCCCGATGTTTGAGCAGGACGAGGAGAGCGGCCAGATCATCTTCACCCATAACCCGTTCAGTATGCCGCAGGGCGGTATGCAGGCGCTCCTGGAAAAGGATCCCTGCGACGTCCTCGCGTATCAGTACGACATCGTCTGCAACGGTGTCGAGCTCAGCTCCGGCGCAGTCCGTAACCACGACCTCGACATCATGGTCAAGGCGTTCTCCATCGCGGGCTACACCGAGGATGACCTCAAAGAAAAGTTCAGCTCGCTGTATAACGCGTTCCAGTACGGCGCACCGCCCCACGCAGGCATGGCGCCCGGCGTTGATCGCATGATCATGCTCCTGACAGAGGAAGAAAACATCCGCGAGGTCATCGCTTTCCCGATGAACTCCAACGCCCAGGACGTCCTCCTCGGCGCGCCCGGCGAGGTCAGCGAGCAGCAGCTCCGCGAAGTCCACATCAAACTCAGATAACAAAAGCGTAGGGGAGGGGCTTGCTCCTCCCGCGGCGCTGTAAGCGCCCTGCTTTCCCCGAAAGGAAGATAAATATGGTAACACGAGAAGATATCGAAAACATCGCTCTGCTGTCAAAGCTCTTTGTCGATGAAAAAGATCTCGACAGCCTGACCGAAGAGATGCAGAAGATCGTTTCCTTTGCCGATACGATCAACAACGCAGACGTCAAGACAGGCGAGTTTGATAATATCAACAATCTGAGCAATGTTTTTCGCGCGGACGAGGTCAAGCCCTCGCTGCCCAGCGAAGAAATTCTCAAGAACGCACCCGAACAGGCAGAGGATCATTTCCTCGTCAGAAAGAGAGCGTGAGTATGGGACAGATCAAACGCATCCACGATATGCTCGTCAAGGGTGAGATCACCTGTACCGAGCTGACACAGAAATATCTTGATGAAATAAATAATTCCAATAAAGAATTAAACGCCTATATCACCGTCACTCCGGACGTTGCGCTCGCTCAGGCGAAAGCCGTTGACGAAAAGCTCGCGCGCGGTGAGGAGATCGGTCTGCTCGAAGGCGTCCCGATGACCCTCAAGGACAATATCTCCACCAAGGGCATCGAGACCACCTGCGCTTCCAAGATCCTGACCGGCTACAAGCCGATCTACGACGCGACCGTCTATGAGCTTCTCCAAAAGGAGGGCGTGGTCATGCTCGGTAAGACCAACATGGACGAGTTCGCGATGGGTTCTTCCTGCGAGACCTCCTACTACGGCGGCGCGAAGAATCCCCACAACACCGATCACGTCGCGGGCGGTTCATCCGGCGGCGTCGCGTCCGCAGTCGGCGGCAATCTCGCCGTCTACGGCCTCGGCTCCGATACCGGCGGCTCGATCCGTCAGCCCGCGTCCTTCTGCGGCATCGTCGGCTTAAAGCCCACCTACGGCGCTGTATCGCGTTACGGCCTGATCGCCTACGCGTCATCCTTTGACCAGATCGGCCCGATCACCCACGACGTCGAGGACGCCGCGATCGTTTTTGACGCGATCGCAAAGTACGACGACCGCGACAGCACCTCTCAGGGCAGCGACCCTGCTATGCCTACCCTGTATGACGATATCGCCGGCAAAAAGATCGGCATCGCCAACCAATATCTCAACGGCGTCCGCGAGGATGTCAAAGCCGCAGTCCTCGCCGCCGCAAAGACCTATGAGGAAATGGGCGCCGAGATCGTCTACTTCGATCTGCCCGAGCTGGATTTCGCACTCCCGTGCTACTATATCCTCGCGATGGCGGAAGCATCCTCCAACCTCGGTCGCTATGACGGCATCCGTTACGGTTACAAGGCGGAACACTACAATGGCACGCATGATATGATCTGCCGCACCCGTTCCGAGGGCTTCGGCAAAGAAGTCCAGCGCCGTATCCTGATGGGCACTTATGTCCTGTCCGCGGGCTACTATGACGCATATTATAAGAAGGCGGTCAACCTGCGCGGCGCGATCGTCGAAGCGTTCGACCGCGCGTTTGAAAAGGTCGATGTGATCCTTGCGCCGACAGCGCCCGTTACCGCATTCAAAAACGGCTATCTTTTCGGCGAAGAGACCGATCAGCTCGAGCAGTATCTCTCCGATATCTGCACCGTGCCGGTCAATACAGCGGGACTTCCCGCGGTATCGATCCCCTGCGGCGAGGACAGCGAAGGTCTGCCGATCGGTATGCAGCTCATCGGCAAAAAGTTCGATGAAAAAACCATCCTCAACCTCGCCTACAAGTACGAGGAAAAGGAAGACAAATTCAAAGAAACAAAGTGGGGTGTCAAGCTGTGAAATACGAATTGGTAGCGGGCTTTGAGACCCACGTTGAATTATCCACCAAAACAAAGATCTTCTGCTCCTGCACCACCGCGTTCGGCGGCGACCCCAACACCCATTGTTGCCCGGTCTGTATCGGACTTCCCGGTACCCTCCCGAAGCTCAACGAAAAGGTCGTTGAGTACGCCATCATGGCGGGACTTGCCACCAACTGCGAGATCGCCGAGATCGCCAAGATGGATCGCAAAAACTATTGCTATCCCGATCTTCCCAAGGCGTACCAGATCTCCCAGTATGACAAGCCCCTGTGTGAGCATGGCTATATACAGCTTTCCAACGGCAGAAAGATCCGCATCCTGCGCATCCATATCGAGGAGGACGCGGGCAAGCTGATCCACAACCACGGCGATACCTTCGTTGATTACAACCGCGGCGGCGTACCGCTGATCGAGATCGTTACCGAGCCCGATTTCCGTTCGATCGACGAGGCGAAAGAATACGTCGAACGACTCCAGCAGATCATGCGCTATATCGGCGTATCCGATTGCCGTATGCAGGAAGGCTCCATGCGCTGCGACGTCAACATCTCCGTCCGTCCCGAGGGTAGCGAAAAGCTCGGCACCCGTACCGAGATCAAGAACATGAACTCCATCACTAATATCGCGAAGGCGATGGAATATGAATACGAACGCCAGTGCGACCTGATCGAATCCGGCGGCGCGGTCGTCCAGGAGACCCTTCGTTACGACGACGCGACCGGCACCACCTCCTCCATGCGCTCCAAAGAGGACGCCCACGATTACCGTTATTTCCGCGAGCCGGATCTGGTAACAATAGCAGTTCCGAGAGAGAGAGTAAAAGAAATACAAGCTCGCTTGCCTGAACTGCCCGAGCAGAAGTATCAGCGCTATACCCGGGCGTACGAGATCCCCGAAAAGGACGCCGCGCTCCTGACCAAGTACCGCAGTATCTCCGAGTATTTCGACAAGGCGATCGACGGGCTGAAATCCCCCAAGACCGCGTCGAATTTCATCATCGGACAGATCTTCCGCCGTCTCGAGACCGAAGCGGACAAAGAAGCATTTGCTGTCAAGACGACTCCCGAACAGCTGAACGAAATGTGCAAGCTGTTAGAGGGCGGCAAGCTCAAAAACAACCTTGCCAAGAAAACCCTTGAGCAGATGCTCGATACCGGCAAATCGGTGAAGGAATTCATCTCCGAATCCGATATGGCAGGCCTTGATGACGCGACCCTGACCGAGTATTGTCAGAACGCGATCAATGCGATGACCGCCGCTGTCAACGACTACAAGAGCGGCAAGGAAAAAGCGCTCATGGCGGTTCTCGGAAACGTCATGAAGCAGAGCCGCGGACGCGCCGATGCCGCCGCTGTTACCGCAAAGCTGAAAGAACTGATAGGATAAACGATGACCTCCGTTGTGTGATGGACAGCGGAGGTCTTTTTATCAAAGGATCTGATTCGATTATAATTCTATATCAGAATTATAATCAGCCGTATAGATTACCTGAAAATATTGACAAATAAGATAGAACAATGCTATACTTTTCCCATCAGTCATACTACGATGTACAGCGAAAAGGAGTGAATGAAAATGCCGGATTATCAGAATCAATATCAGGGAAACGGATATCAGAACAACGTCCCGCCTCAGGGACAGTACGCGCAGCAGATAAAGGTTTGTCAGTATTGCGGCAGACAGATCAACGCAAATGCTGTCATTTGCCCCTACTGCGGCTGTCAGGTGAGCCAATTTCAGCAACAGCCCCCGACAGTCGTCGTCAATAATACCAACACCAACGTCAACGCGATGGGGACGCCCAGAGATAAATGGGTCGCGGTATTATTATGCTTCTTCCTCGGCTTTCTCGGCGCTCACAAATTCTACGAAGGCAAACCCGGTATGGGCATCCTGTATATTTTCACCCTGGGCTTGTTCGGGATCGGTGTATTGGTCGATTTCATCACCCTATTGTTCAAGCCGAACCCCTATTACGTCTATCGCTGATCTAACAAAAAACGCCCCTGTCTGCATGACAGGGGCATTCGTTATGCGGTTTATTCCATTCAGAATCAGTTGCTCAGGGTATCGGGAGTAACTTCAAAGTTATACTTGTCGGCGTCTTTCGCGTAACCGTCTTTGTAAGTGAACTCAAGCTTTTTCCATCCCTTAGGAACCTGAAAAGCAAAGATACCCTTCGCTTTCTTGCCGGCTGCCAGATCGCCGCTGAGCCTCTCATATCCATCTACCTTGTTGAGAATCGTGGCTGTGTTGACAGATGTATCGTCCACGTAAGCGTCAAGGTACAGCGGATTGACAAAATCATCCTCGGAGGAAACATTGGTGACCTCAAAGAAGCAAACGACATATTCATTTCCGGCGTCAGGCTCATCAACAAGATACTTGTTGTCGCCCGTGATCTTGTCATAAGATTTCGCCTTCTGGAAGTTGAAGATGTATTTTGTCTTTTTTACGGAATCGCCCGGTATGGTGATTTGGTCATCTGCGGACGCGGCGGATTGGCTGCTGTTATCGCCGATCGTCGGTGTGTTGATGGAACCGTTGGATCCGCTGTCACTGTTGCCGCCGCACGCGACAAGGCTCATCACCATGATCGCGGCAAGTACAACGCCAAGAATTCTCTTCATAATAAAAACTCCTTATCTAAAAATGATACTATCATTATACATTTGACAGGAATCGGAATCTATTGATTATTTCACCAAAAAAACGCCGAAACAATTATGAAAATTCGATCAACGAAAAGCAACCCTGCCGCTGTAAACCGTCCTACAGCGGCGGGATTCGCTACTCCAAAATATCATTGTAGGTAACGCAAAGAATCTTTTTGAACTGTTTCAGTTCATCGATATATAGGTGCCGTTGACCCACTTCGATCTTAGCAAGAGCCGAGCGGGTGATATCACATCCGTTGACTTGCAGCTTAGCGGATAGCTGTTCCTGTGTCAGTCCGCTTTTTTCTCTCAGATAACGTAGCTTTTGACCGACTGCTTTTTCATAATCTGCATTCATAATATCAACCTCCTTTTGCGCTTAAATAAGTGCAAAAACCTGTTGACATTATTTTACCCGTATGTTATTATTGATTTGCACCTATATAAGTGCAAGATACAGATTTAGGTGATTGTAAAACTCCGTGCGTAAGATGAAAAACAGAGCGGAATTACGACAGGGGGCGAAGCAAACCGAAACTTGGCACAAAAATATGACCAGCCAAGGTCACAGCTTGCGTCGGTTTGTTTCTGACAATACAAAATAATACCGCTAAGTGGAGAAAATACAGTTGTCAATTCTCTCAAAGTATTATTATTGATGCGAACTTTTTGAGTTTTCATATAGCAAATATTCATTATTATTTAGGAGGAAAAAATGAAAAGGGTATTGGTTTTGTTGCTTAGCATGATGCTGTTAGTTTCTCTGGCTGCATGCAGTGATTCTGGAAAGATGAAAGATTCCTCAACACAAGCACCTACTGAAAAACTCACAGGTATTTTTACCGAAAATGCAACTGAAGAGCCTACTGAAGATCCCACCGAAGAGCCTACAGAAGCAGAAAGGTATTATATTAATTCAAATGCTGACGAAGGATCGGAGTTTAAAGGTGCTGTGTCTGAAATTGTTGTATCTTTGGACGGTGATAACGTATCTTTAAATGATAAGGCGAGTGTACTTTTGGACAACGGCTGGGAGTTTGACGGTGACTACAAAATAAAATCTCATACAAAAATGGCTGCAACTCCGGAAAAAGACGGGCACAGATTTAGCATTATGTTGACAAATTTTACCGATAGCAAAAGTACTTTCAAGGAAAGTACCATTACCGAGATCGATATCCGTTTACGTGATAATGACTTCGTTATTAAAGATAACAGCAAAAATCCTAGCTTCACCTTGAACGGTATAATTAACAACGATTCTAAAAAAAGCGATATCATAGAAGCCTTTGGTGAACCGACCCAGATCACAAACACAGAAGACTATGAAAAACTCATATACAAAGATTCCGAATCAAATAAATTGGAATTCTATTTATTGAAGAAAAGCAATAATAAAATCGGCGAGGTAATATTACAAATAAATACAAACGCCATTAAATAATACAACCCCATTTAACCTCAATAACAAAGGAGAATCCAAATTGGCAAAAGAATTAGTCAAATGTCCAAGATGCGGCAGCACATTTATCAAGATCAACGGGTTGCTGCAGGAGGTGAAAAACGGAAAAGCCAAAGGCAACGGGTTCTATGGTGTTTTTTTTAAGCTGGGTTACAAAGCTGCTTCTAAAAAAGACGCGCCTAATGCAGTGTGCCTTTCGTGCAAGCATACATGGCGTCAGTAATCTTGAGAATAGACAGATCTCAGGATTCAAGGATCTTTTAACGAGATTTTTCAACGGATTCATTCAAGCAAACGGATAGAATACTTCTTATTGCGTTTGCGATAGAAGCGGTCCGGCTGTTACAGCAACTTTGATGAATCGGAAACCAACCGGCAAGTAAAAAAATGACACCCTGCATCCTCAGATGCAGGGTGTTTTTTGTATGCCTTCTAAGGAAAGACAATTCTGATAAAGAATTATCTTTCCAGTTTTGCGTTCGCTTTTTTGAGGAAGCTGTCGGCTTTTACCGTGAACCTTGTATGCGTCCCTTTACCGATCAGCCCCGCGTTGTCGAATACCTCGACCGCAAAGTCGAGCTTTCTGCCGTCAAAGGCAGTGAGCTTGCTTTTGCAGACGATCCCCGCGCCGAGGGGAGAGGCGGCGAGATGGTCGATGTTGACGTTCGTGCCAACCGAGGTGATTCCCTCGCCGAGCAGCTCCTCCACGCTTTCGGCACAGCAGCCCTCGATCAGCGCGATCATCGCGGGTGTCGCGAAAACTCTCAGCGTACCGCTGCCCATCGCGACAGCGGTATTTTCCATGGTTACGGCAACGGATTTTTCACCGGTGATCCCGGCTTTGATTTCGTTCATAAAAATCTCCTTGTGAAAGAATACAGGGGAGAGGAATGATCCCCTCCCCGAAGATTGATGATAGGTTTGCCACGCCGTTTAGAAAACGTCAGATCAGATGATCCCGAAAAAGGCGGAATCGGGTGCAGCGTCACGCTGCTTATTCATACTCTACGACGTTGACCCATCTGTCAAGGAATTCCTGTTCATTTTCCTTGCCCTTGACGCTCTGGGTACAAGCGACGATCGGCATCCAGCGCTGTACATACTGCTTCGCGGTATCGGTCTCCTTACAGAACAGGTCGAGATACTTTTCCGCGATCTCATCCTGACCCTTCAGGCAGAAGAGCATATAGGTTCTCGCGGCGTCTGCGGCAGCGTTGCCCTGCGTAACGTGCGACCAGTCGAGGATGTAGTAGTCCTCACCGGGCGTGATGATGATGTTCGAGGGCGTAAAGTCACCGTGACAGATCTTCTTGTGATCCTTCATCGAGTCAAGGCGCGTGTGCAGCTCATAACGCGTGGTAGCGTCAAAGCGCGACGCAGAGATCTTGCGGTTGAATTTATCCTTGATCTTGTTGAGCAGGGGAGCCTCCTTTGAGAAGATCTCCTTCTGGATCCTGACGAACAGCGCGAGATAATAGTCTTCTTTTTCGGTTTCGCCCTGCTGCATCGTCGCCAGGTAGT
>OMTA01000019.1 GCA_900313895.1 uncultured Eubacteriales bacterium
ATCTTTGTCAAGTTGTATTGTTACAAACAACACACACCATGTCAACAACAAATAGCAAGCACGGCATAAAGGCAATCATCATTGCAACACTCATGGTAATAGCAACCCTGAGCATACAATACTACATCGGCATAAAGCAAGACGAAAAGAAATGCGCACAAATAGTAGACCGAGAACTGCAGATAGCAAGCATGAAAATAGAAACATACCTCAGCACTACCCAGCAAGCAATAGACAACATCGACGACCAAATAATAAAAAACCTACACTCCACCGATTCCATTTACATCATAATGAAACGCATCGTAGCATCCAACAAAAACATAACAGGATGCGCAATCGGATTCATACCCTACTACTACCCCGACAAAGGATATTGGTTTGAGCCTTCAGCATACCGCCAGAACGACACCATAAAGACAATGCAGGCAGGCAGCAAAAACCACGACTACTTCAACATGGAATGGTATACGATCGAGGTGGATACCGGAAAGTTCTTTGACGAGACCGACTACGCCGACTATCGCCTGTATGCGCAGGAAGGCTTTACAGAGGACGAGTTCGATAAGATCGCGGCGATCAACGGAGTGGACGCGGCGACGCGGTTCTTCTCCGTCAACCTCGATATCAAAGGCGAAAAGAAGAAATCCCTTGCGCTGGACGTCAGCGAAAACTACACCGTTTCCACATTTATAACGACAAAGGGCGCTGATTATGACAAAAACAGCGACGGTATCTGGCTTTCGGATAAATTTGCCGACGCAAACGATCTGTCCGTCGGCGATTCGCTGACGCTCGAATACCAAAACGCGGAGATCACGGGATAGCAGAACGACGGGATCGCCGCCGACCAGTCTGCCATATCAAAGTATGTGCCCATCATGCCGTTTTCGCTCATGATCAGCTTACATACGCTTTGAATACTATCCCCAGATCAACCTGCGATCCGATATGGAGAAGGAGGCGCTGGAGGACGCGGTCAAGGAGGCGGTCGGCAAAACCATCATGGTCACCTCGAAGGATGACCACGTCGTCTACAGCGAGGCGATGGGCGAAGCCGAAGAGGGCAAGACGATGGGATCGATCCTGCCGGTGCTGTTCCTCGCGATTGCGATCCTGACGATGGTCACCACGATGCACCGTATCGCGACAAAGGAAAAGCTGCAGATCGGCACGCTCAAAGCCCTCGGCTTCAAAAACCGCAGGATCCTGTTCCACTACACCTCCTACGGACTGTTCATCGGCGCGGTCGGCTCTGTTCTGGGCGTTGCGCTCGGATACGGCGTATGTAAGCTGATCATGAGCGAAAACGGCATGATGGGCACATACTTTGATATGGCAGACTGGTCGGCGGCGATCCCGTCGTTCTGCTATCCCGTGATCGCTGCTGACGCTGATCAGCTATCTGTCCGTGCGCCGCCAACTCAAGGGGACTGCCGCGGACGCGCTGCGACCCTATGTGCCGAAAAAGATGCGCAAGACCGTTTTTGAGCGGCTCAAGGGCTGGGACAAGCTGCATTTCGGCACCAAGTGGAATATCCGCGATCTTGCGCGCCATAAGAGCCGCTCGGCGATGACGCTGGTCGGCATCATCGGCTGTATGGTGCTGATGGTAGGAGGACTCGGTATGCGTGATACGCTTGCGGGATTCCTCGATCTGCTCGATAACGACGTTTCCGTCTATTCGACCAACGTCAACCTGACGGATAACGCCGATACAAAAGAGGCGCTCGCGCTTTCCGACCGGATTGACGGCGACTGGGAGAGCCTGAGCGGGATCAGCCTTGACGGCGAGACGATCTCGCTCGATATCCTCCACAATCCGAAGGGGCTTTTGAATATCCTCGACGAGGACAACAAGCCCATCGAGATGAGCGATGAGGGCGTCTATCTCTGCCTGCGACTCAAGGATAAGGCGCAGATCGGCGATACGATCCGCTTCTCGCCCTACGGATCCGCCAAGACCTACGAGGCTAAGGTGATCGGATATAACCGCGCGATCATGACCGAGAGCATCACGATGACCGATACCCTCGCTGACAAGCTGGGCATCGACTATCATATCACCGCGATCTATACCGATCTGACCGCCGACGAGATCCCGTCCTCCGACCTGATCTCCGGCAAACAGGATCAGGAGCAGCTGATGGATACCTTCGACAGCTTTACACAGATCATGGACAGCATGGTGGTTATCCTGGTCATCGCCGCGGTGATCCTCGGTATCGTCGTCCTGTATAATCTGGGGCTGATGAGCTATGTCGAGCGATCCCGCGAGCTGGCGACCCTGAAGGTGCTCGGCTTCCGTAACCGCGCTATCGGACGGCTGCTGATCTCTCAGAATATCTGGCTGACCGTGATCGGCGTGCTGATCGGTCTGCCCGCGGGCGTCGGGGTGTTACAGTGGCTGCTCACCGCGCTTGCCTCCGAGTATGAGCTCAAGCTGATGCTCGGGCCCCTGACCTACGGCGTTTCGATCCTGCTGACCTTTGGCGTTTCCCTGCTGGTCAGCCTGATGGTCGCCCGAAAGAATCGCAAGATCGATATGGTCGAGGCGCTCAAGGGCGCTGAATAAATCACCTCAAAATACAGCTGAATAATCAACAAGAGCAGGACACACGATCCTGCTCTTTTTCATACGATAATGTAATCATTCTTAACCATTGTTACAAAATATTCATTTGAATTCAGGGGTTGTGTCGGATATAATATGATGAGATCAGTATGAAAATGTCAGATCATGGGAGGTGAAGGCTTGAAAAAGATAACTGCGCTGCTGCTTGCGGGCGTCATGCTGCTGAGCTGCTTGACCGGCTGCAGCGGCTCTGCAAAGCAAGCGGAACAGAGCGATCCCGAGGTCGAGGCTCCGACCGAGTTCGTTGAAGAGCGCCCGAAACACAATCCGTATACCTCAAAGAATCTTTACGACCTTCCCGATCATCTGATCGACGAGCGCGACGACGTCGATTACGGAACCATCGTCGAGGACGTCAAGTACTATTCCAAGACCGCCGGCGACTATAAATACTGCAACATCCTCCTGCCGCCCGGCTATAACAAAAAGAAAAAATACCCCGTGCTCTATATGCTCCACGGCTGGATGTCCGGCTACGACGTCCATCTGTGCGAGGATTCCTATCTGCAGATACTCTACGGCAATATGCTGCGCGATAAGCTCACTGTGCCGATGATCATCGTCTCCGCGGAGATGTATACCGATAAGCTGAAAAACCGTGAAAAAATCGAGCAAAAGGACGCGACGCTCCTTGCCGCCTATAACAAGGTCGTCAAGGATTTTCCGAAGGATCTGATGCCGTTCATCGAAAAGCACTATCCCGTCCGTAAGGATCGCAAAGGCACCGCGATCATGGGCGTGTCCCAGGGCGGCACCAAATCCCTCGCGATCGGCTTCTCCAACCTCAAGCGCTTCGGTTATATCGCGAGCTTTGCCCCCGATCCGGGTACCGTTCCCACCGATTTTCTCAAGGGAACGATCTGGAACAAGCCCCTGATCAAGGAATTCCCCGCCTATTCCGACGCGCTCGATCCCTACTATCTCTATCTTGCCGTCGGTGCGGATGATCCCGAAAACGTTGAGGTCACCAAGTATTACGGCAATCTGCTCAAGGACATGGGCTATCAAAACCAGACAGACGTCGTCAAAGGCTACGAGCACGACTATATCTTCTGGCGCGTCGGCTTCTACAACTTCCTGCACAAGATTTTCAGACCGTAACTTTATAAAAAACTATCGTCATTCCGAGGAGGGCACTATCAATTACCTCATTATTGCCCTCCGTGGGAATCCCCTTGTCGGAAAAATCGGTTGAAGTAACAGAAATGAGCTGCTCCTCTTTGTGGGATTGCCACGAGCTTGACACGCGTGTCAAGCCCTCGCAATGACTACTATACTTTTTCAACAAACAAAAAGAAGGTTGCTTACGCAGCCTTCTTTTTGTTATCGGAACGTTTTTTTCTGATCGCGCCGAACAGCTTTTTGAAGCTGAAGCGATAAAACTGCTCGCGGTACAGATAGTTGATCTGTACGCCGTACAAAAGCAGCAGCATCATAAAGTAGATCCACATCATGTAGATAAAGACCGCGCCGAGGCTTCCGTACATCGAGGAGGTGAAGTAGGTGGCGTAAAGGCTGACACCTCTTGCCAAAAGGTTCCACGCGATCGCCGTGAAGATCATGCCCGGCAGCAGCACGCGGAATTTGACATACCGCTTGTCCTCGACCTTGCCGCGCAAATAGAGCTTCAACGCGATCGTCAGGAACAGCGCCATGATGACCGTAGCGATGATGTACCTTAGGGCAAAGAGGATCTCCGCCGTCAGCGGGATCCCGTTGATCGCCTGACGCAGGTATTCGTCAAACACCACGCTGACGAACAGCAGCGCAAAGCTGACAAACATCATCAAAAGCAAAACGAGCGTGTAGCCCATCGCAAAAACGCGCCGCAAGATCCATACGTGCTTTTGCGGGATACGATAGATGCGCGAGATCCCGTCCGTGATGATATACAGACCCTTGCCGCCCGACCAAAGCGCTACCACGGCGGTGATGACGATCACGCCCGAGGTCGCGTGCTGATAGGTTTCCAAAATAAAATGACGGAAGAAATCCTGCAGGGTCATCGAGCTGATCGTCTGGGTGGCGTTCGCGATCTCTGAGCTCTGCGAAGCGACCTTTTCCAGCGTTGCCGCATCGGGTTTTCCGCCGAACATGGTGGCGATCGTGAAAACGAGCAGCAACAGCGGAACGATCGAGAGGATCAAAAAGAATGCCGATTGTCCCGACATCGCGTTGATGTTATCCTCCGTGTTCTTTCGGATGAAGAGCTTGATATGGAGGATGATCGTATAGAGGAAAAGCGAGAATCGCTTGTGTTCCTTTCTGAACTGCGCGATGCGTTTTCTGTCTTTTTCTATCCCCAGCTCAATATGCTCTTCCACTTTCCTGATACGCTCGGCACGAGCCTCTTTCAGCTTTTTCTTCATTCTCTCACCTCTGATGAAAGATATCCCCCTCATTCTAACCCATAATCCGTTTGAAATCAATAGGGGAGGAGAGTTTGTATTGACGAATCGATCGCCGGGTGGTATGATTGATTAAAACCGAAGGAGGTTTTTTATCATGAAACTCGAACCGATCGTCGTATCATTGCTTGATACCGACCTGTACAAATTCAATATGGATCAGGTCATTTTCCATAAACACACCGATCTGTGCGGCCAGTACTATTTCAAATGCCGCAACGACGGGATCGTTTTCACCGAGGAAATGGTGGATGAGATCAACGCCCAGATCGACCATCTCTGCACCCTGCGGTTCACAAAGCCCGAGCTGAACTACCTGCGCTCGATCCGCTATATCAAAAACGACTATGTCGAATTTCTGCGTATCTGGCGTCCTATCCGCGACTATGTTTCCGTCAGACGCTCCGAGAAAGGCGAGCTGGAGGTCGTTGTCGACGGCCCGCTGTTCTCGGCGATGCAGTTTGAGATCTATCTTTTGGAGATCATCAACGAGGTCTATTTCCGTCTGACCTATGATTATGATGAATTGATCCGATCCGCGAAGGAGAGGCTCGATCAAAAGATCAAGTTGCTGGGCGACGGCACCTATACCTTCAAGTTTGCCGAATTCGGATCTCGCCGCAGGCTGTCCCGCGAGTGGCAGGATGAGGTCGTCCGCCGCTTTGCGAGCGAAACGGATAAATGCGTCGGCACCTCCAACGTCTACCTCGCGATGAAATATCATCTCACCCCCATCGGCACCTACGCTCATGAGTACGTCCAGATGTATCAGGGCATCGACAAGATCCCGCTTGCCTACACCAACCACTACGCGATGCGCGACTGGTACGACGAGTATCAGGGCGATAACGGTTCCGCGCTGACCGATACCATCACGACCGATCTTTTCCTCATGGACTTCAACCGTTCCATGGTCAATAACTATTCCGGTGTGCGTCACGATTCCGGCGACCCCTACGCATGGGGCGACAAGATCATCGCTCATTATAAGAGCTACGGCGTCGATCCGAGGACAAAACAGCTTCTCTTTTCCGACAGCCTCGATTTCGACCGCGCGCAGGCGCTCTATGACTACTTCAAGGAAAAGACCCTCGTCAGCTTCGGCATCGGCACCTTCTGCTCCAACGATACCGACAAAGAGCCGCTCAACATCGTCATCAAGCTCCAGTATGTCAACGGCAGACCCGTCGCCAAGCTCTCCGATACCCCGGGCAAGTCGATGTGCCGCGACGAAGAGTATCTCGATTATCTCGAGCGATCCGTCGCCTTCCGCTTACAGCGCGAAAAGATCACGGAGTAAAACCCGTTTAATCATTCATATAACAAAAGAAGGTATATCACATGATCTTTCATGCGATATACCTTTTCTTTTTAACTTCCGATGATCTCTCTGATCTCGTCCTCCGCGGTCTTGACCTCATCAAAAAAGTCCTTCGAGGATACCCTGACCGCGCCGTTGCCGATGATGATGAGCTGTTCCGTCAGATCGGACGTCACTACCCTGACGCGGTGGCGCTTTGCCAGATCATGCGAGGTCTTTTCGATATAGGTATCGGCGGTCTCCGCTTCCTTGGTGTAGACGACGCTGATGTTGTCGATCTGCTCGATCTCGCGGTCGTGACCCTTGACGCGGTAGGCGTCAAATACCAGGATCAGGTTGCATTTGCGGTACCCCTGATAATTGCACAGGATGTTGATCAGCGCCCCGCGCGCCGCGTCGATGTTATCCGCCGCGAGTATTTTGAGGTTATCCCACGCGTAGATCACGTTGTAGCCGTCGATCAAAAGATACTCCGGCCCTTCAAACTTCGGGGTGTATTTGTAGTTCCTCTGCTTTTTGCCCGTCGTCGCGTCGTATCGACGCTGCGGGGTATAATCGTTATTCGCGCGCTTTTTGACAGGGCCGTAGGTGCTCTCGAAAATGCTCATCAGCTCTTTGTCGAGCGCGAAGATGTCGTCCGTGTTGCGATAGCGCGAAAAGTCCCGCGCGACCGCGGTGATGCTCTCGGTGGGTTTTTCATTCATCACGCCCGAGAGGTGCATATGATCCTTGACCTCGTTCCATTTGACGGTGTGACCCGCGCCGTGGGAGCAGAATACCGAGTCGCACGGATTGTCGGTATCGCAGTCGGGATCATAGCCGATCGCGGCGATCACCTCGTCCGCGTTATGGCACGGCTCATAGCCCTTGAGCGTACAGCTCAGCCGTCCCTTGCCGCGCGTATACTGTATGACTTCCTTGGTGTAGTCGCGCATGGTGGCGACAGGGCATTTTCCGCGCAACACGGCGGTTTCGCCGAGGATCTCGATCGGTTCAAAGCTGCCGTGCATTCGCCCGATATCCGACATCGCGCGCCCTGCGTTATCGGCGGGGATCTCCAGCGTGTATTCGTACACAGGCTCCAGCAGGATCGACTTTGCCTGACGTAGCCCCTGCCGTACCGCGCGATAGGTCGCCTGTCGAAAATCGCCGCCCTCGGTGTGCTTCATGTGCGCCTTGCCCGCGACGAGCGTGATCTCCATATCCGTGATCGGCGAGCCCGTCAGCACGCCGAGATGTGTTTTTTCATAAAGGTGGGTGAGAATGAGCCTCTGCCAGTTTTTGTCGAGGACGTCCTCCTTGCAGTTCGTATTGAACAAAAGGCCGCTGTCACGCGGCGCGGGCTTTAACAACAGATGTACCTCCGCGTAGTGCCTGAGGGGTTCAAAATGCCCCACGCCCTCAACGGTATTATCGATGGTCTCCTTATAAATGATGCTGCCCTGACCGAAGCCGACCTCCATGTCGAATCGCTCTTTGATGATGCTTTGCAAAACCTCGATCTGGATATCGCCCATGAGCCGCAGGTTGATCTCGCCCGAGCGCTCGTTCCAGCTGACGTTCAGCATCGGATCCTCCGCCTCGAGCAGACGCATCCTCTGCATCGCAGTATGGGTATCGACACCGTCGGGCAGGAGCAGGGTATAGGTGAGGACGGGCTGTAAGACCGGCATGGAGGTATCCGCCTCTTCGCCCAGTCCGTCGCCGGGCTTTGAGAAGCTGATCCCCGTCACCGCGCATACCGTACCGGCGGTGGCTTCCTCCAGAGCGGTGAATTTCTCGCCGGAGTACAGTCGGATCTGGTTGACCTTCTCGCCGTCTTTATTACCAGCTGCGTCCAAAACCTCGCGCACCTTCAGCACGCCGCCCGTGACCTTCAAGAAGGTCAGGCTGTTCTTTGCGCTGTCCTGCGTGATCTTGAAAACCTTTGCGGCAAACCGATCCGAATAGGCGGGCATGATCGTCCGCTCGTTGATACAGTCGAGCAGCCGATCGACGCCCTCGAGCTTCAGCGCCGAGCCGAACAGACAGGGATAAACCTTTCTCTCCATGATCGCTTTATTGATGCTGTCGTCGTCGAACTTCCCGCTCTCGTCGTATTCGCCGAGCAGCGCCTCATCGCACAACGCGATATTCTCCCACAGCTCCTCCTTGTCGGGACAGCCGAAGTCGACGCAGCCGTCGCTGAGCTTGCTTTTCAGCTGCGCCATGATCATCCGGCGATCAACATCCGGCAGATCCATCTTGTTGACAAACAAAAAGCACGGTACGTCGTATTTTGAGAGGAGCTTCCACAGCGCCGCGGTGTGACTTTGCACGCCGTCCGTCGCGCTGATCACCAGCACGGCGTAGTCGAGTACCTGCAAGGTGCGCTCCGTCTCCGCGGAAAAATCCACGTGTCCCGGGGTGTCGAGGATGGTGACCTCGGTATCGCCGCAGCGCATCATTGCCTGCTTGGAAAAAATCGTGATCCCGCGGTCGCGTTCCAGCGCGAAGGTGTCGAGGAAGGCGTCGCGATGATCGACCCGTCCGAGCTTTTTGAGATTGCCCGACAGGTACATCATCGCCTCGCACAGGGTCGTCTTGCCCGAGTCAACATGGGCTAAAATCCCCAGCGTGATCTTTTTCATCCTCTCACCTCCGATCATTTTCTCCATTATAGCATAAGCAGGGGAGAGTGACAAGGCAGAAAAAGAGCGGAGCATTTCGCTCCGCCCTGTATCCTCGATATTTGATCGATCACTTGACCATACTGCCGCCCCATTCGACGACGGTAAAGCCGTTGCGCTCGGGAGCGTTCAGCTCCTGCGCGGGGATCTCCACCGCACGGTCGGATGCGTAATAGGTCATAAAGACACGGATCACGGTATCCGGCTGCGGGTTGATACTGAGCCCTGCGGCGTCGGTGTATCTGTCGGTTTGGAAGGAGATCACGTTGTACGGATTCTTTTTCATGATCGGAAGCCAGAAATCCTTGAAGTCCTCCGCCTCTTTCCCGGAAAGCCCCTGCTTTTTCAGCGCGTCGTTGAGGAATGCTTCGGTCTCGCTGCCCTTGACGCAGAAGCCCTTTGAAAGGTCATAGTCCGCGTTCAGTTTTGCTTCCCAGAAGAGGTAATCATAGGTCTTGCCGTCTGCATTTATCAGCGTGCCGTCGGGCTTTGCGGTAACAGTCCAGCCCTCGCGGTACAGCGGCTCGCTCTTCAGGAGCTCACCGTTCAGATCGAGCGATACATCCACCTTTGTTTCTTCTTCAGGATAGAGGTAGATCACCGGCTTGTAGGCGACGTTCGGATCGGGTACAAAGGTCGATGCCGCGATCGTAATCAGATCACCCTCATAGCGATGGGGATAGATATCATGATCATAATACATATTGTTGCAGGCAACGAAAACATGATCGCCGACACACCAATGATCCGAAATGCTGCCGTTGATCCTGATGACGTAGGGCATCGGGACAATAGGCTCAGCGATGAAATAATCTTCATGGATCTCGAGAATTTCGAGGTCTTCTTCGAAATTAAATTCCGACTTCGTTGCTTTTTCTTTATCGAGCCACATATCGGACATCTTTCCGATCCTGTTGTTGGTCGGAAGGTCGGCGAGATTGCGCTGGATCGCCGTCGCGTCAAGGATGTTGACTGCTCCGTCGCCGTCGGCGTCCGCCGCCGCTTCGTTATAAGCCGTTACTTCGATCGACGCGATCACCCTTTGAATAATCGTAGCGTCGAGGACGCTGACAGCATTGTCGCCGTCCGCATCGCCGATCATATACGCCGCGGGCTCGGCTGTCGCCGTAATGACGGATGACAGAAGCAAAGCAGCGATCAGTATGGCTGATAAAAGGATTTTACCGGTAGTTTTCATGATCTTCATCTCCTATTATTCATTATAACAGTAAGCTGCTTTTGTGTCAATTATCAAATGGATGTATCCGGATTATTCATTGTCCCAAAAGACAATTGTTCTTTTGATCATCGCGCCGTTTTCGTTATAGATCTCCATCTCATACATTCCCGTGCTGAGGTGCCATTCCTCAGGGGGGACATACGTGAAATATGCGTAACCGTCGCTGTTGATCGACGGGATCGTTTCATGCTTCGGCGACAAAATAGGTTCGGTGTCAACGCGTTTCCCCGCGCGGTTATACAGCACACAGAATACGTGTCTGTTTCCGGTGAGCAGGCTGCTGTTGACTTCGGAGTAAATCACGGCTCCCGCAGGAGCGCCGGGATTCTCGCCTGCCCAGTCGCTGGGTGGAGTATACGGATCCTCGGGGGGATCGGTTTCCGGTTCGTAGGGCAGTTGTGTCGGTTTCTCGGTAGGTGCAGGCTGTTGTTCGGTCGCAGGAGGAGCGGAGGTGGTCGGCGCGGGAACGTCCGGTCTGTCTGCAAGGCCGTTGTTCGATTCAGTCGCCGGAGTAACGTTCGGGGGAACGGCGGAAGATTCTGTTGCTGTGACGATTCCGCGCGGCGTTATGACGGTCGGTTGTGTCGCGGAGGACGCGTCGATCGTTTCCGACTGCGCCGCCGTACCGGTCGGACGCTCGCTATGCGGTTCGACAGCGCCTGATCCGGTCGGATCGGCGGAAGGTGTTCCATCCGACGTCGTCGTGTCAGCGGCGATCGGTACATCCGACGTTCCCGACGGCTTCACGGGAATCTTGTTATTTCCGAAAATAAAGAAAACGGAGATCCCCGCCAGTACGACCAGTACGATACTCGCCGCGGCGGCGATCATCCTTGACCTTCGATACCACGGCAAGACCGCGGGGGTGTTCTCGGATGACGTGGGGATCGCGAGCGCCTTTTCAATCAGCGCGGGAGGGACTGTCAGGTTATCGAGGGTATGGAAATTCACCTTACGCATCGTCGTCACCTCCGTAGATCTTTTTGAGCTTTTCTCTGCCGCGCTTTAACAGCGATTTCACCGTATTCGGCTTGCTGTCGAGGATCTCGGCGATCTCGTCCACCCTGTACCGCTCATAGTAATACAGGTACAGCACCTCGCGGTATTTCGGCTCCACCCGTATCAGCGCCCATGTGATATCGCGTTGGTCGTCGGAATAGGAGAGAGCCTCGCCTTTGATCTCGCTGAGAGGGACGCGGCGATTCCTGTCGCGCAGGCATTTTTTACACTCGTTGATCGCAACGCGCAGCAGCCACGCCTTCAGATGGTTTTCGTCTGCAAAATCAGGGGAGTGATGATACAGCTTGAAAAAGGTGTTCTGAAAGCAATCTTCCGCGTCTGCCTGATGGTTGAGCCTGACGATACAGGCGGTGAGCACCGATTTTGCGTACTTCTGCACGACTTCCTCAAAGCCCAGCCCCGCATAGCGATCCTTTGCCATCATCACACCCCCTTCACTCTATAAATCCATCAGCAGCCCGTTTGGTTGCATTGGATTTGTTTTTTATTATAGCATAAACAGGCGGTTTGGACTTGATAAATGTACAAAAGTCGGCTATAATATGAGTTGGTTTTTGTCAAAGGTGGAGAGATTCTCCTATGATACATGAAAATATGCAGAATCTTCTTGACATATCTGCATAAATATTCTATAATCAATGCATAACAACAAAATTTATTGCATATTCATTCGGAGGTAGTCATGAAAAAAGAAGACATCAAAAAGGTAGTATTAGCATATTCCGGCGGCTTGGATACATCCATCATCATTCCGTGGCTCAAGGAAAACTACAATAACTGCGAGGTTATCGCCGTATCCGGTAACGTCGGTCAAGCTGACGAGCTGGAGGGTCTGGAAGAAAAAGCGATCAAAACCGGCGCTTCCAAGCTCTATGTCCTCGATCTGACCGAGGAGTATGTCGATGATTATATCATCCCGACCATGAAGGCGGGCGCGATCTATGAGGATTATCTGCTCGGCACCTCGACCGCGCGTCCCTGTATCGCGAAGGGTCTGGTCGACGTCGCGTTCAAAGAGGGCGCCGACGCGATCTGCCACGGCTGTACCGGTAAGGGCAACGACCAGGTACGTTTTGAGCTGACCATCAAGCATTTCGCTCCCAATATGCCCATTATCGCGCCGTGGCGTGAGTGGGATATCAAATCGAGAGAGGAAGAGATCGAGTACGCCGAGGCGCACAACATCCCCCTCAAGATCAACCGTGAGACCAACTACTCTAAGGATAAGAACCTTTGGCACCTTTCCCATGAGGGACTTGACCTTGAAGATACCAACAACGAGCCGACCTATGAGAAGAAGGGCTTCCTCGAGATGGGCGTATCTCCCATCGAAGCGCCCGACGAGCCGACCTATGTGACCCTCGAGTTCGAAAAAGGCGTTCCCGTATCGCTCGACGGCGAGAAGATGTCCGCGAAGAACATCATCTTAAAGCTCAACGAGCTGGGCGGCAAGAACGGCATCGGTCTTCTCGATATCGTCGAGAACAGACTGGTCGGTATGAAGTGTCGCGGCGTCTACGAGACCCCCGGCGGTACCATCCTCTACAAGGCGCACGAGACTCTCGAGAGCATCTGCCTCGACAAGATGACCATGCACGAGAAGCAGCGCCTGTCCATCACCTTCGCCGAGCTTGTCTACAACGGTCAGTGGTTCACACCGCTCAGAGAAGCCCTCTCCGCCTTTGTTGATAAAACTCAGGAGAAGGTCACCGGCTACGTCAAATTAAAGCTCTACAAGGGCAATATCATCAAG
>OMTA01000058.1 GCA_900313895.1 uncultured Eubacteriales bacterium
GAAGCCGATAGGAAGCTGGATCGGAACAGCGTTACATTTGAGTCTGTCGTGCATCATCTGGAGCACGTGATAGAAATCTGCGCCCGTGATGTCCATCTTGTTGACGTAAACCATACGCGGAACCTTGTAGTTATCCGCCTGACGCCAAACGGTCTCGGACTGGGGCTCGACGCCGCCCTTCGCGCACAGAACCGTGACAGAGCCGTCGAGTACGCGCAGTGAGCGCTCGACCTCTACGGTGAAGTCAACGTGTCCGGGGGTGTCGATGATATTGATGCGGTTATCCCTCCAGAAACAGGTGGTAGCAGCGGAGGTGATGGTGATACCTCTCTCCTTCTCCTGATCCATCCAGTCCATCGTCGAGGCGCCGTCGTGGGTCTCGCCGATCTTGTGGTTGATACCTGTATAATAAAGGATACGCTCGGTTGTAGTTGTCTTACCGGCATCGATATGAGCCATGATACCGATATTTCTTGTCATTTCAAGTGATACCTGCCTGGGCATAATATCCTCCTTCAATGTCTGCGCACCTTAACCATGCGCGGGAAATTCATCTGATATATTTCATATACCTGACCGAATAGTCATTCGGGTGCGGGCTCAGCCCGCCTGCGGACGACCGATGGTCGTCCCTACAAAGGATGTCGCGCCTCGTTAATCGGCGCTTCGGCTTACCAGCTATAGTGAGCGAACGCCTTGTTAGCCTCAGCCATCTTGTGGGTGTCTTCGCGTTTCTTGAACGCGCCGCCCGCGCCGTTGACTGCGTCAAGGATCTCACCGGCAAGTCTTTCCTTCATGGTGCGCTCGGAACGCGCTCTGGAATAAGCGGTCAACCAACGAAGGCCGAGAGTCTGCTTTCTGGCTTCTCTGACCTTGATCGGTACCTGGTAGGTCGCACCGCCGACACGGCGAGCCTTGACCTCCAGCTCGGGCATGACGTTATCCATCGCCTGCTCGAACACCTCCAGAGCATCCTTACCGGTCTTATCAGCAATAATATCAAACGCGCCGTAAACGATCTTCTGGGCAACACCCTTCTTACCGTCGAGCATGATATTGTTGATCAGACGAGTAACGAGCTTTGAATTATAAACCGGATCCGGCAAAACATCACGTTTTGCGATCTGACCTCTTCTTGGCATCTTTACTTCCCTCCTTCACAATAAATGAGAAATCATTGGTACTCGAAAGTGACAAACTCCCGTAGTGCCGCAGAGGCCTTTATCAAAAGCTCCGCAACAATACAGAACAAGAAAATCTAATTTCTTTGAGTTGTCAATTCCTTATTTTTTCTTCGGACGCTTTGCGCCGTACTTTGATCTGGCCTGCATACGACCGGTAACACCCTGGGTATCCAGCGTACCGCGGATGATGTGGTAACGCACACCGGGGAGGTCCTTAACACGACCGCCGCGGATGAGTACGACCGAGTGCTCCTGCAGGTTGTGGCCTACGCCCGGGATATAGGAACTGACCTCAATACCGTTAGAAAGACGAACTCTGGCGATCTTACGAAGCGCTGAGTTAGGTTTCTTAGGTGTAGCGGTCTTGACGGCGGTACAAACGCCGCGCTTCTGAGGAGAATTCTGATCGATCGCGCGATTCTTCTGCGAGTTCCAGCCCTTGAGGAGCGCCGGAGCCTTCGCCTTCTTCTCAGATACCTCTCTGCCCTTACGAACCAGCTGATTAAAGGTTGGCATAATTTTCCTCCTTTCCAAAGAGATAAAGAATTGAACTGCGGGACAATAGCTTTGCCGCCGCGATATATGAAAAACACACAGAGCCGAAAGCCGAGGTGTTTATCACACTAAAGCATTGAATGTCAAAATGCACGAAAGAAGCAGATAAAATCAGGCTTTTTAACGCATTTTGACGGTGAAAAAACCGCGTTCGGGCGCAGTCTTCCACAATTGTTAATATTAGCACAAAGTTCCCTCTTTTGTCAAGTTTTTTCTTTTGTGAATCCCACGCAGCGGATAAAGAAAAGAGGCTGCTTTCGCAACCTCTTTCATGAGCTTGATCGGAACGTCAATTGACGAAAACGTCCTGACGCTTTTTGAAGTAGATGATATTGACGACAATCATCACCACGCTGACAACAGCGGACACGATTGCGGCAGATGTCATTGACGCGGTGTTTTGCAGGACGCCGTTGTGAACGGCGTTGAGCCAGATGGTGTAGACGATCGAGATCACCATGTTAAAGCCGTACGATACACAAAGGAGCGTCGGGCCGATCTTCTTTTTCTTCATCAGCATATACCATGTCGCGCACAGCAGCACAGCGCTGATAAAGAGGGCGATCGCATAAAATGTATCCGCGCCTCTGAGACCGGGAGCATACATATAGATCAGCTCTTTTGCTTCCTTGCCGGAAGTGTAGCCTGAGATCCTGTAATTGCCTGTGGTTATATATCTGATGCCGGAAATGATATTCAATATCGCCGAGGCGATCAGCGCAAAGAATACCAGGAACTTGTACCACTTCATAGGATGACCGTTATACGGGTCATTGATCGGAGCGTTATAAGGAGCCTGCGCGTACTGGTTGGGCTGATTGAAACCGGGCTGCGCGTACTGGTTGGGCTGCACGTACTGATTCGGCTGGGCGTACTGATTCGGTTGAACAGGTTGCGCAGGTTGAGCCGGCGGTGTAGGCTGTACGGGCTGAACCGGTTGAACAGGTTGTGCGGGTTGAACCGGCGGTGTGGGCGGCGTGAACTGACTTTCGGGAGAGGACTGGCCTGACGCCGGATAATCCGCTACGACCGTCTTCATCTCGTCAGGATCCGCTTGAGGGGCATCCTGAGCGCCGAGAGCGCTTCCGCAATTCATACAAAAGGCATTGGTGTCGAGGTTTTCTGTTCCGCAATTAAAGCACTTCATTAAATCTCCTCCTTTTTTGTGCTACGGTTATTATGATTATACGGTAATGCTGTCGGAAAGTCAACACACATCCGACAATAGGGTGACTGTAAATATGATCGAAGAATTCCATGCACCATCCTCCGTTATTCGCATAGTATAAGGTGTAACCGAAAGGAGGCAATACTATGTGTAACAATAACGGTTTATTCGGCGGCAACAGCTGCTGCGGTATCATCATTCTTTTGATCGTTCTGTGGGCTTGCTGCGGCAACAACGGCAACAACGGCTGCGGTAACGACTGCGGTTGCGGTTGTTAAAAGAAGCGCCGAGGCTCGGAGCCCTCGGATAACGACTGACGAGGCGGGACTGTTCAAAAGGATTCGCAGAATCCGTTGAATGGTTAGCCGAGCGGGAGTTATACGAGGAGAAGCGCAGAGCAACGAGGCGTGACAAAGAAGCGCCGAGGCTCCGCGTATAACACCTGCATAATCAGCTTCACCCGGATGGTCGACAAGGATCATCCGGGTGATTCTTTTATGATGGTTATTGGCCGTATTTCGAAGTGCGATAGTAGATCGTGTAATTGAAGCCGTCGGGCGGATTTGTCAGCAGCTTTGATGACGGATCCGTTGTGAATTCCGTCGCCAGCTTGTTCCTGATGTAATCGTCAACCGCGGGCGAGGTGAAATTTCTGACGATGACGATGTTGCTCTCGTCGATCTGTTCCTTGAGCTTTTGAGCGAACCATGTGTCGTCCGTCTGGAAATTATCGGAATCCTGCGCGAAAACAGGGCCTTGCGGAGAATGCTTTGTCAGTCCGATAAACACATCCTCACCGTTGAAGCCGATATACTGATAGCGATCCTCCTGATAGAAGTCGAGCAGGGAATCGACATATTCCGCCTGAGCGGTGATCGACTGATACTTTTCGGTATAATCTCCGCCGTATTTGTTGCCGATACTGACGGAGGTGATCAGCATCATCACGCCGAGAAGCAGGATCACGATGTTGCGCGCCGTTCCCTTCTTCGGCTTGTACTCAAAGAGCAGCGCTCCGCCGTAGATCACAAACGCACAGTAGATCGGAACCGCGAAGATGAAATGGTGATTGTAGTAATATCCGCCCATGCCCACGCAGAATGACGCGGCGTATACGGCGGCGATCACCTTGATGACATGGAGAAAAACACGACCCGCGCTCTGCTTTTTGCCGATCGCCGCGCGCAGCAGCGTCAGTCCGAAGAACAGCACGATCACATAGAAGAGCCAATCGCTGAAGCCCTTGATATCGTTGATGACGCGCAATATGTCGCGTGCTCTAGAGAACGCGGAGGATCCCTCTCCCCCGATCCTTGTCTCAAACATCCGGCTGATGTAGATCGAAAAGTACGGAGAGATCACGCCGCCGACGGTAAGGAGCAGCAACGTCAGAACGCCGCCGAAGGCGCAGGGGATCACCAGATTCTCGATCAGCTGTTTTAAGTCATCAATAAACAACAACGCGCCGAAGATCGATACGATCACGAACGGTTCTTTGATCATTGCCGCACAGCATAGCGCGATCGACGCAAGCGCTGTCAGGATGATCCTCTTTTTGCGCGTCTGCGCATTTTTCAGTTTCACGACCAACGCGATAAACAGTACGGAAAAAGCCGCTCCGATCGCCTCGACCTGAAAACCGCCCGAGCGCACCTCGCTGTAAACCGTGATCAGCAGTCCGCTGAGCAATACGGAGAGAAACGCCGCGGTTCTTCTGGCACCGTCGGTCTCATCCGTGCGTTTGAATACCGACAGCAACACCGCCGCAGGGATCAGCGTGAGCATCAGCGCGGCAAGACAGCTGACGACATTACATAGGATCGTTCCGCCGGTCAGCGCAAAGGAGATCGCGGAGATCAGGAAAATACCGATCGGTTTGTTCTCATACATCTCCGCATACGGCTTGTACCCGTTGAGCATACCTCTGCCGACCGTCCAATACAGCGGCGAATCGGCGGTATACGCATGGCTGAACTCATATGTGAAAATGTCTTTGAAAATAAAGAATACGATCGTAAATGAGATCAGTATCATAAAAACGGAGGTCAGCTTAGCGGCTGAGCCTTGTTGACGCAGCCTCGTTTTTTGCTGAGTAAAGATAGATCTGATTTTCTCCGGCATTTGCTTTCACCTCATGCTCTATCAATTATGATTATTCTATCATTCGCCATAGCTAAAGTCAATACGCACCGGTGATCCGCTTTTCATCGTAAACACAAAAGCGCCCGCTGTTTTTTCGGCAGCGGGCACAAATATGATAGATAAATAATGCTTTGATCAGACAGGCAGGGGCGCCGCGAGCTGTGAATAGACGATGCAGGTCATGAGAGCGAAAGCTCCGACCAGAGCATACGAGCCGTAGCGCAGTACCTTTTCTTTGACGCTGTCGCCGCCAAATCTCTGCAACAGCAGTCCCAGTCCCATCGCAAACAGCGGTATCAGCGGGACGCAGTAGCGGATGTTCATCGTGCAGGTAAACGGGAACTTAAAGCAGAACATATAGTAAGACGCAAGCAGCGTCGCCGCGAGGATGGCAAAGAACACGCGTGAGATGCCGTCGAGTCCCGAGCGTCTGCTGATCGTCATGATGACAAAGGCGACAAAGCACAGGATAGCGAGGATCACGCCGATCCAGAACAGGATCGGGCCGGTCGCCTCGATCTGCGGGAAATGGAGATCGGAAATGCCGTTCTGACCCTCGCCGAAAAGCGAGGTCTTCACCAGGCCGACGGTCGGATTGAACTCGTTATACGGCGCGCCGAAGTTGGGATCGGTGAACGCGTCGTAGACGAATCTCGTCTGTCCGTCTCCGAAGTTGAAAAGCCGTTGTGTGACGGACATATCGCCGCAGTACTGGGGATCGGCATCGCTCAGATACGGCACATAGGTCAGCGGAACCTCAAATTCGAGCAGGTTGCGTACCTGCCACCAAAGTCCCAGCGGCGCGCAGATCACGCCGAAGACCGCGAACTGGCCGAGGAACCTGAGCCACGATTTGATATTTTTGACGAACACATACAGGAAGATCACCGCGATCGCCGGCGCGACCATCCATGCGCTGAGCTTTGTCATCATGCCCAGTCCGACGCTCAGCGCGACGGGGATGATATTCAGCAAGGTAGGCTTGCGATACCATTTCAGCGCAAAGAGGATCGAGAGCATCATCAGCAATACGCACAGCGTGTCGTTGTTGTAGAATCCGCCCATCAACAGGAAGGTCGGGTGGAAGCACATGATCGCCGTCGCGATAACGAGCGGCAGACCGTTGAGCTTTGCGTAGCGGAACACGCGATAGCTGACCAGCGCGATCAGTGAGGAATACAGGAAGGGCAGGAACTGGAGCGCCTCGCACGCAGCGCCGTATTCCATACCGACGTCCGTCAGGATACGCAGGAAAAACGCCATCAGCCAGTGATGGAAGGGCGGATGGTAATACTGCCAGATATTTCTGACGTCAAAGTCGGGCAGCTTCAGTCCGTTTTTGTACCAGTATTCGATATAATTCGCGTGACCCCATGTCCAGTTGAAGTAACCGACGTCATGCTGTCTGACGCGCCACGAGGTATAGAGAACATAGGTAAGGCGCAGGATCACACCCGCCGCGATCATCAGGATGATGAAATTGCGGGTGGAAAGGTTATCGGTCACCCTGAGCAGCGCAACGATCATCGCGATCAGGAATAATGAGAGCCACAGTATCAGCGCAGGGCTGTTGTCATAGCTGTGGATCAGGACAAGTCCGCCGATGATAAAGGCGACGCTGACAAGGTAGATGACGATCATCTCTGTCAGGTTTTTGCCGATCTTGCCGAGCAGGATCACCAGCGCGGCAACCGCGCACAGGATCACGCCGGCGTAAATGTAGCTTGCGTCCGTAAAATTGGAAACATCGCAGAAACCGAAGAAGAACAGCAGCACACAGAAAACCATCATACTGATGAACGGATGCTTCGAAAGGCTGTCAAAGATCGCCGCTACGGATTTTTTGGTATCTTGTTTCATAGGATATTAACTCCTTGATCAAACGAGAATCAATACGTCGGAGCAGTAAGTGGCTTACTTCTCCTCTTTTCCCTCTTCGTGATACTCTTTCTCGGTGTTGACGTTCCAGATCGCGGACTTGTCGGTGGAGCCGCTGAGGATCGCGCGTACCGTCTCAAAAGAAGTGCACATAGAATGGTCGATATTGTTGTAGCGGTGCTGACCGTTACGGCCGACACAGAAGAGGTTCGGGATGGTGTCGAGATACTCTCTGAGGTCATCCATATGATCGTAGGTATCAAAATAAGCGGGATACGCCTTTTTGACGCGCTCGACATGGAAATCGAGAACGTCGCTCTCGCTGTCGATCAGACCCATCTTGACCATCTCTTTGATGCCCATATGGCCGAACTCGTCGTCGGTCATGCTCCACATCCAGTCACCCTCGTTGCAGAAGTATTCAAGCCCCATCCAAACGGTGTCCTTGATCTTCTCGACCATATACGGCGACCAGTTGTTGTAGATCTGGAAACGTCCCATGTGGACGCTCTTATCGTGAACATAGACCCAGTTATCGGGCACGATATCGCCCATGGTCTTGGTTTTGGTTTCATTTTTGAGGTTCAGGTGCGGGATCAATACGCCGACGGTCATGTAGTCGCGGTACGGCAGACCGGATGCGATCGCAGCAATATCCTTCGGGACGTCGTTCATGCCCTCGACCAGATCCTTGACCGGCATCGAGGAGATGACGTAATCGCCGTTGATCTCGACTTCTTTGCCGTCCTTCTCATAGATCAGCCCGGTGAGCTTGTTGTCCTTATCCTTGACGATCTTGGTGACCTTGGCGTTCTTGATGATCGTGCCGCCCATCTTCTCAAAGTCCGCGGCAGTCAGCTCCCACAGCTCGCCGGGGCCGAGCTTCGGATAGGCGAACTCCTCGATCAGCGAGGTCTCGACCTTGCGGTTCTTCTTGTTGAACGCTTTGCCGAAGATATCCTTTAATACCGCGCGGATGGACAGTCCCTTGACACGCTGGGCGCCCCACTCGGGAGAGATCTCGCTCGGATGTCTGCCCCAGAGGTTCTCGGTGTAGTTCTCAAAGAACATACTGTAGAGCTTCTT
>OMTA01000009.1 GCA_900313895.1 uncultured Eubacteriales bacterium
CAATTAATTCATCTATTTCAGACATATTATCCCTCAAAATAACAATTATTAAATAAATATATCTTTATAATTATATGTATAAAAGTATTTTGATAATATGCGAACAAAAAAAGTGAAATCATGTATGATATTGCAATAATAAGTGGAGATGGAATTGGTAAAGAAGTTATGGAATCTGCGGAATTTTTACTGGACAAACTAGATTTAAATTTTAATTTTAAATATGGTGAAGCAGGTTTTGAATGTTTTAATAAAAATGGAACCACATTACCTGAAGAAACAGTTAAAATAGCAAAATCCTGTGATGCTACATTATTCGGTGCATCAACTTCAACACCAGGTCAACCAAGCCCAATAATAAATCTAAGAAAAAAACTTAATGCATATGCTAATTTAAGACCAATAAAATCATACAAAGGCGTTAAATCCATCAAAGACAATATTGACTTTATAATTGTACGTGAAAATACTGAAGGATTATATAGCCAAATCGAATATGGTGATGACAGCCAAGTAATAGCTGAAAGAGTCATAACCAGAAAAGCAAGTGAAAAAATATCCGATATTGCTTTTAAATTAGCCAAAAGGCGAAACAAACAAAAAAAAGTTACATGTGTTCATAAAAGCAATGTATTGAAAAAGACTGATGGTGTATTTAAAGAATCATTTTACAATATTGCAAAAAAGTATCCTGAAGTAAAAACAGAAGACTTTTATGTTGATGCAACTGCAATGTATCTCATCACGAATCCTCAAAACTTTGATGTTATTGTATCCACCAACTTATTTGGAGACATATTGTCTGATGAAAGTGCAGGATTAGTTGGAGGATTAGGTCTTGCGCCTTCAGGAAACATTGGTGATGAAAATGCTTTATTTGAACCAGTTCATGGCTCAGCACCAGATATTGCAGGAAAAGGAATTGCAAACCCCTGTTCAATGATATTATCAACTGCAATGATGTTGGATTATTTGGGGGAAAAAGAAACTGCATTAAAAATAAATAAAGCTGTTGAGAACATAGTTGCCAAAGGGAAAGTATTGACCCCCGATTTAGGTGGTAAAGCCAAAACCATTGAAATGACTGAAGCTATTTTAAAAGAGGTGATTTAGTTGTTAAACATTACCACATTTTTAGATGCAAATTCACAAAGATTAGATAAAAAAGTCTTATTCAATCCTAAAACTGGAGAAAAATATACTTCTAGAGAAATATTATCAATAGTGTCTGAAATTGGGCGTAATCTAAAAGCGCTGGAGATTCATAAAGGAGATAGAATAATTATTTATTTAAATAATTCATGTGAATATCTATTTTCACTTTTTGCAGTATGGAGAATTGGTGCAATAGCCATTCCAACAAACAGAGTATTTACTGCATCCGAATTAGAATATATAATTACTGATTCACAGGCAAAATTAATGATTACAGACGATGATGCAAAAGATTTAATTGATATCAATACATATATTCCACAAAATCTGAATGATTTTAAAGATTGTGAAATATTGGATGCCTGTAATACTGATTGGGATGATTTATGCCAATTACAATATACTTCTGGCACAACAGGAAAGCCAAAAGGTGCAATGTTAACTCATGGAAACTATTTTACTGCAATACACAATGAATGTGATGTTTTAACCTTAAAACAGGACGATGTATTTTTAGGAATTTATCCTATGGCCCACGTTGGTCTTTCATGGGCAATAGCCGCATTAAGAGCAGCAGCGTATTATATACTAATAGAACAGTTTAATTTTGATGAATACATAGAGTTATGTGAAAAAGAAAAAGTAACTGTTTTAACAGGAATGCCCCCAGTAATCCATTCACTTACAACAATGGATAAATCAAAAGAATTAACAAGTGTCCGTGAAATCATAAGCGGAGGCGGACCTTTGCACAAAAAAATATGGAAAGAATTCCATGAAACATACCAAATCCCAATCATCAATGCTTACGGATTGTCAGAAAGTATCGTTATCGGAACAGGAACTGTAATAAGGCCGGAAGATTATCGTGAAGCAGATAGATTTGAAAGTGTAGGCCATCCAGTTTGTTTTTCTGAAGTGAAAATTGTTGATGAAATTGACCCGACAAAAACTTTAGAAAAATATGAACAAGGCGAAATTGCATTAAGAGGTCCTGCAATTGCAAAAGGATATTGGAGAAGAGAAAAACGTGATCGCGCACGCTGTTTCTGCCGTAGCCGTTGATGTAGTAGGTTGTGTAGTTCCATATCTGGATGACCGCGAGGGTGCAGGTCAGATACATCAAAAACGCGTCGAAGGTCACATAGCCGCCGACGGTATGATGCAGCAGGGCGTTGTTGCGCCCGATGATATAGACAAAGATCAGGTCGTATACCAGCTCGGCATACTCGACCTTCTTTTCTTTTTGTTCGATGAATTGCTTGATCATAGATTACTCCTTGACGTCAGTACCGATCGTCGAGATCGGGATAGGGGATAAGAGGCGCCGGATCGGCTGTATATTCGCCGATCACCTTTTCCATCCATACCATGGTGTACCATCGCCCGAACTTTCGCCCGCAGTTTTCAAATCTGCCGCAGGTTCGGTAGCCGCACTTTTCGTGGAACAGCGGACTTGCGTCGCTGAGCCTCGCGTCCTCACCGTCGGGGACCGCGATGCAGGCGTAAAGGGTCTTGACGCCCATCCTTCTCAGCTCATTTTCGAGCGCCTGATAGAGGATTGTCCCGACGCCCTTGTGACGCCGGTCGGGGCGGATGTAGATCGAGGTCTCGGCGGCGTAGTCATACGCGGGACGTTCTCTGAACGCGTGCGCGAACGCAAAGCCGATCATCGCATTGTCCTCAAAGATACACAGGTACGGATAGCGCACGCTGTACGCCGCGATGCGCCTGCCGATCTCGTCATCTGTCGGCGACTCGACTTCGAAGGTGACCGCCGTGTTTTCAACATAATATCGGTAGATCCGGGCGATCGCCGCGGCGTCCTGCGCGGTCGCCCTGCGGATCGTGTATGTGTCCATAGCTACTCCTTTTCGGAATTCTTGTAGTCGGTGTACAGGCGGCGGATATCGCGGTACTCGCACCGGTAGTCCTCGACCATCTCCTCAAAGAAAAAGCTGACGAGCTTGCTTTTGCCGACGACTTTTTTGAGAAACAGCTTGTGGATGGGGGAGGAGTAGAAGGTCTTTTGCACCTTTTTGCCGTCCTTGACCGTGCGGATGATCGCGCTCATGCTGTCGAGGTATGCCTTTTTCGGATGCGACGATCCTGTGAGAGCTTCGGCGGCATACGCGCCGGATTGCAGCGCCATGTATAACCCTTCGCCGGAGATCGGATCGGTAAAGCCTCCCGCATCGCCGAGCAGCAGGATATTGTCGCCGAGCTTTTCCTGCGGGATGACCGTGCCGTAGGGCAGGTATGCGCCGATATAGGTACATTCCTTCGGGTCAACGCCCAGATCGGAGACGAAGCGCTCGATCAGCCCGCGATAATCCGTTTTGCGATCGTATAGATCCGCCAGACCGACGCAGACCGTGTTGCCGTGCGGAAAGACCCATCCGTAGCCGGTGTCGAGATAGCCGAAGTACAGATCGACGCTGTCGGTGTAGAGCTTTTCGGCGGGAATGTAGGCTTCCATACCGAATGCAAGATCACGCTTGTCCGTTTTGAGCAGATGATGCGCCATGCTCAGCGCGCCGTCCGCGAAAATAATGTAGCGGTAGCGGATCGTATCGCCGATTTTCAGCGCGACGCAGTTATGATCGTAGTCGATCCGGATTCCGGATTCACCCTCATAGATCACACCGCCGAGGCGCTTATACTCCTCGACGAGAGCATTGTCGAACTCCCTGCGGTTGACCAGCCGAACGCTGTGTCGAAGCCCTGCCTCGACCAACAGCTCCGTTTTTTTGAAGAGCTTGACCGCACCGGAGGTGAAGCAGAACAGCCCGTCGCTGACCTTACCGTCAAAGATGGCTTCGATCAGCCGATAGGTTTTTCCCGTGACCAAGCCCGCGCAGGTTTTATTGCGCGGAAAGGTTGCCCTGTCGATCACGCACACCGAGGCGCGCTCCTTAACCAGCGGGATCGCGCAGCCCATTCCCGCGGGACCTGCGCCGATGATAACGATATCATAGCTGTACTCTGCCATTTTTCTCACCTCTGTACGCAATATAAATCTGTATAATAACCGGATTTGTACGGTTGTTATACCATAATCATCCTACCATAAATCGGCGTTATATGCAATAAAATCCCGCATAAAAAATCAGCCCCGAGAGCTCGGGACTGACTTTGGTGTGATCAATAGTTTTCCGCGTGGACTTCAAAATAAGACTGCGGATGCGCGCAGACAGGACAAACCTCGGGCGCCTCGGTTCCGACGACGATGTGACCGCAGTTGCGGCATTCCCAAACCTTGACCTCGCTCTTTTTGAAAACCTCCTGCATCTCGACGTTCTTTAGCAGAGCGCGATAGCGTTCCTCGTGGTGCTTTTCGATCTCGCCGACCATGCGGAATTTCGCCGCCAGTTCATGGAAGCCTTCCTCCTCGGCGGTCTTGGCAAAGCCCTCGTACATATCCGTCCATTCATAGTTTTCGCCCTCGGCGGCAGCCTCAAGGTTTTCGGATGTATCGCCGATGCCGGAAAGCTCCTTAAACCACATCTTCGCGTGTTCCTTCTCATTGTCGGCGGTTTTCAGGAAGAGCGCCGCGATCTGCTCATAACCCTCTTTCTTCGCCT
This sequence comes from uncultured Eubacteriales bacterium, assembly GCA_900313895.1. Classification (GTDB taxonomy): domain Bacteria; phylum Bacillota; class Clostridia; order Oscillospirales; family Acutalibacteraceae; genus Ruminococcoides. The sequence goes on from OMTA01000009.1 coordinate 4,740, forward strand.
TTGAAGCAAAGTAGGTGTACTTGTTGCGTGCCATGGATTCGCCCGCGAACGCCGCCTCTAAATTCTTTTCGGTCTGTGTTCCCTGATAGGGATTGCTGTTTTTCGCCATGATGATCTCTCCTTTTTGATATATTTAGTATTACTTTTTTGCCGTGTATTACTCAGCCGAGGATGAATTTTTCTACGACCTCGGCGATGCCGTCGTGATCGCAGTCGCGATCGGTGACATAGTCGGCGACCGCTTTGAGCGCTTCTTCGCCGTTTTTCATCGCGACGCCCAGCCCCGCCGCCTCGACCATGCTGATATCGTTGTAGCTGTCGCCGCAGGCGATCACCGCGTCCATCGGGATATCCAGCCGCTTTGCGAGATATTTCACGCCCACGCCTTTGTTCACGCCCTTGGGCATGATATCGAGGAACCACGGCGCGGAAAGGAAGATATCCAGCTCTCCGCCGAATTGCGCCTTGAGCACCGGCTCGATCTCCTTGAGCAGCTCCGGCTCACCCGCGATCAGGATCTTGTGAAGCTCCCAGTCGACGTCCGTCAAAAGATCGTTCAGGAGATACAGCGGTTGATGGAGCGCCTCAGGCTCGGTATAGGCGTAGGAGTTCTGATTATTGTCGGTATAGATCTTGTCGTGCTTATGTACCAAAACCGCGACGTCATACGGACGCAGCGCCTTGTAGATCGCGTGCAGATATTTCAGATCGAGCACGGAGGAATGGAGCACATTTCCCTGCGCGTCCAGCACCAGCCCGCCGTTGAAGGCGAGATAACATCCGCCGCGTTCGGGGATCCGCAGCGCCTCCGCGTAGGGCTTGACGCCGATCGGCAGCCGACCCGAGGCGATCGCGACTGTTACGCCGCTGTCCTGCGCTTTGAAGATCGCGTCCTTGACCGTGTCCGTGATACGCTTGTCCGTTGTCAGCAGCGTATCGTCGATGTCTGTTACCAGTAATCTGTATTTCATGTTACCACCAAACCTTTCCTGTATTATACACGACGCGGGTGAAAAAGTAAATCGCTATTTACGAAAAACCGGGGATCTGTTATAATAAGGTATCGGGAGGGTCAATATGATCATCGAGAATGTTTTTGATCGCTATACATTTGATACAGATCGCGCTGTGCGGTACGGATTTGAGCATACCGACGGCGGTTACATGATCCGAAAGCCGCTGAAAGAGGACGGCTTTTATGTTGTTTTCACCGTGGCGGATAACAAAATGGAAGCGAATGTGTACGAGCGGATCGATGGGGAAGAGGACGCGCCGTATCTGCCGTTCAATGTCAAAACGATCGAAGGCGGATTCGTCGGCGCGATCCGTGCCGGGGTCGACGCGCTGACGGACGAGATCGTCGAAAACTGCTTTGTCCTGACAGACGTCAAAGCCATCCTGCTGGAGTATGTCAAAGAAAAGTATGGTACGATCCCCGAAGCGCCGTGGGGCGCGCTCGAGGAATACCATACGCTGAATACCGAAAAGCGGCACAAGTGGTACGGGCTGTTCATGCTGATCCCATACAAATATCTCGGCGTGAAAAAAGAGGGAAAGATCCATGTCCTGAACCTCAAAGTCGAGCCGCAAAATATCCCCTCTCTGATCGACAACCGCCACTTTTTCCCGTCCTATCACATGAACAAAAAATATTGGATATCGATCCTCCTTGACAAAGATCTCGACGTCGAAAGGGTCAAACGCCTGCTCGATGACAGCTATCGGATCGTGGAAAAGACAAAATAATAGGATAAAACGCCCGTTATAATTCTTGCTGAGAATAATATCGGGCGTTTAATTCTGATTCGGAAGATTAAATGAAATTGCGTCGCGTATTAGTTACTATTTTGTAATATTCGCTCAGCTTTATTGACTTTTTGATCTGAAGTTTGTATAATTAACCTGTTATGGTAGAATGACTATCTTGTGTCAGTGTCCCCGATACGCACAAGATATGCCGTTCTCAGACGGATTCGGCATAATGCCATGCCGGGTTCGTGTACGAATATAAAATGGAGGTTCAAGGCATGAAAAGAATTCCAAAGCCTGTATTCTTCATCGTTGTCGTCCTGATCTTGCTTTTTGCTTGTTCGGCATTCATCGGCATCAGGTACTATGAGGGCGACGTCCAAAAGACTGCCGTCAAAGGCATCCAGGACATTCGATGGGGAATAGACATCCGCGGCGGCGTTGAGGCGACCTTCAAGCCCGACGCGATGAAGAGCGACTCGGACTCTGAGGACGCTGATTCCGAAAGCGCGGATGCAGATGTCAGCAACATCACTGACGAACAGCTTGATTCGGCTAAGTCCATCATCGAGACCCGTATGGTCTCTCAGGGCATCACCGACTATGAGCTGTATTCCGACAACAACAGCAAGCGTATCATCGTACGTTTTCCGTGGAAAGAAAACGACGAGGATTTCGATCCGGTAAAGGCTGTCGACGAGCTTGCCGCGACCGCGCACCTTTCTTTCCGCAATCCTGACGGCGAAGAGGTTATGAACGGTTCTCCGAGAGCGGCAAGAACGAGTACATGGTTCTGCTCGAGCTCAACGACGAGGGTAAACAGCTCTTTGCCGATATCACGGAGGAGTATCTGAAGAAGCCCATCTCCATCTATATGGACGAGACCCTGCTCTCCGCTCCGACCGTACAGGCGCACATCACCGACGGCTCCGCTCAGATCACCGGTAACTTTACCGCGGAAGAAGCCACAAAGCTCGCTAACCAAATCAACGGCGGCGCGCTGCCCTTCACTCTGAAGGTCGCTTCCTACAGCGGTATCAGCCCGACACTGGGTCAGAACTCTCTGACAGCGATGGGCTATGCGGCAATCATCGCGTTCATCCTGATCGCACTGTTTATGATCATCCGCTATCGCGTTCCCGGCTTCATCGCGGTCATCGCGCTGGTTGGTCAGATGGCGCTCTCCATCGTAGCGATCACCCGCTACTTCGGCGTATTCAATTCCTTTACCATGACCCTGCCCGGTATCGCCGGTCTGATTCTTTCGGTCGGTATGGGTGTTGACGCGAACATCATCACCGCCGAGCGTATCAAAGAAGAATTCCGCAGCGGCAAGTCGCTTGACTCCGCAATCGATAACGGTACCAAGAACTCGCTGTCCGCGATCATCGACGGTAACATGACCGTCGTCATCGTCTCGGTCATCCTGCTTCTGGTATTCGGCCCGACCAACATCCTCTCGCTGATCTTCGGTCAGTCCACCACCGGTACCATCTACGCTTTCGGTTATACCCTGCTGATGGGTACTGTCTCCAACTTCATCATGGGCGTATGGCTCTCGCGCGTCATGCTCAAGAGCGTTATCAACATCAAGGGCCTGCGTAAAAAATGGCTGTTTGGAGGTGTCGGAGAATGAAAAAGACATTGAACTTTATCGGTAAGAGCAAGATCTTCTTCGGTATTTCGATCGCCATCATCGTTATCGGTATTATCTGCAACTTTATCTTCGGCACTACCCTGAACATCCAGTTCAAGGGCGGTACCATCATCACCTACAACTTCGTCGGCGAGATCGACGAGGAAGCCCTGCAGGATACCATCCAGCAGGCGACCCCCGATCATACCGTTACCTTTACCGTCACCAAGGACATCATGAACAACACAGAGGACGAGGACGCTTACACCGTCGCGGTTGAGTTCTCCGGCAACGAGAGCATCGAGACCGAGCTTCAGACAAGCATCACCAACACCCTGGTCGAGACCTTCCCGGACAACAACTTCGAGTATGCCGAGACCAACTCTGTTGAGGCTTCGATGGGTCTGAACTTCCTTCTGAAGTGTCTGACCGCGGTTGCGATCGCTTCTATCCTCATGGTCGTTTACGTTACCTTCCGATTCAAGCGTATCGGCGGTCTGTCCGCAGGTGTTATGGCGTTGGTCGCGCTGTTCCACGACGTTGCGATGATCTACTTCCTGTACGTCATCTTCCGTATGCCGATCGACTCGAACTTCATCGCGGTCGTCCTGATGATCCTCGGCTACTCGCTGAACGATACCATCGTTATCTACGACCGTGTCCGTGAAGAGCGTAACCTCGCGGATAAGAACGCAAGCCTTGCGGATATCTTCAACAAGTCCGCGTCGGCTGTTATGCCGCGTACCATCGCGACTTCTATCACGACCCTGGTCGCTATCGGCACCGTTTATGTCGTCGCGCTGATCTTCAACCTCAACTCTGTCCAGTCCTTCGCGCTGCCGATGATGATCGGTATCATCTCCGGCTGCTACAGCTCCCTGTGTATCGCAGGTCCGCTGTGGGTCGCATGGAACAACCGCAAGAGCAAAAAGGCTGAATAATCAATTATATGATAAGCAACAACGCCGCTGTGTGGTACAGCGGCGTTGTTTTTGCATTCGGTTCACTTTTCTATCTGATCAGGATATAGAATTCATACGGCTTGTAATCCTTTTTGGCGAAATCCTCGGCGGTCATCTCGACCTCGTCCATGCTCAGCGTCTTGCCGTCAAAATGCATGATACAGGTTGCTTTGTCAAAGTCCGGCTTGACGGTCGCGCCCTTGACGTCCTCGTACAAGAGGTTTCCGATATAAGTAATGCTGTCGTTGCCGCTCTTGCGGGTAAAGGCAAAGGCGTTTTCGTTATCGGATTCGGGGAAGGTGATGTCGGTGTTGGTGGAATCGAGCGCCTTGTGATCCTTTTTAAGCTTCGACAGCGCGGTGATCATCTCTGCATACTTCGGCTCTTTGTCCCATTTGACCGCGTCCTTCTCAAAGAATTCGATCTCGTGGTCATAGCCCTGCTCATCGGAGGTGTAGATCAGCGGTACACCCGGGGCGATATAGGTCATCGCCAGCAGCGCGGGATACGCGTCTTTGAATCGGAACACGACGCTGCCCTCGTAGGAGTTTTTGTCGTGGTTATCCATATAGTTCATCGGGTAGCTGCCGTCGGAGTAATTACCGCCGCGTTCCAGCCCCGCCTTGACGCCGGAGGTGCCGATCCCGCCCTTGAGCATGACCGCCTGACTGTACAGCGAATCGTTGTAGCAAAGGTCAAAGGCGTAGCTCGTCAGGTTCGGGGTAGCGGAGCTTTCCGCGAGCATGAGGATATCCTTGTTGATGGATTTGAGCTTGTACACAGCAGCGTTCCAGAACGGCGCGGGTACACCCTCAACGTGGTCGCAGCGGAAGCCGTCGACGCCCTCCTCCTCGATCCAGTACTGCATACAGCTGATCATCTCAGCGCGCATCTGATAATTGTTGTAATCAAGCTCGGCGGTATCCGTCCAGTCATAGGGAGAGGTGATCTCGCCCTTTTTGTTGTGCACAAACCAGTCGTCGTGATCCTTGACCCATGCGTTGTCCCAGCCGGTGTGATTGGCGACCCAGTCGAGCATGACCTTGAAGCCCTTTTCGTGGGCGGTCTTGACAAGATGGCGGAAGTCCTCGATCGTGCCGAACTCGGGATTGACGCCCTTGTAATCGCTGACAGCGTAGTAGGAGCCGAGCGTTCCCTTCTTTTCGGTCTCGCTGATCGGATGGATCGGCATGAGCCACAGGGTGTTGACGCCCATATCGGCGAGCCTGTCGAGGTGCGCTTCAAACGCCTTGAAGGTTCCCTCTTCGGTGAATTGGCGGATGTTGACCTCGTACAGCACACAGTCGTCCAGCCATGTCGGATTGGACTTTTTGAGGATCGCGTCGCTGCCGGAGATGTCCGTCATCACGCCATCTACCACCGTCGCTTTGTCGACGTCCTTTGAGAGGACGTATTCATCCGCCTGAGCGGTTTGCGCATCAGCGGGCGCGTCATCCTTTTTATCCTCCTGCTTCTCACCGCAGGCGGCGAGGGAGGCGGCCGTGATCAGGGCGAGTATCAGCGAGAGTAAGCGTTTCATAATGTGACTTCCTTTCGTATTGCTATTTGATTTTATTCTAACATACCGCCGCTCGGATTGCAATAACAGAGAGCCGTTGAAATCACGATCTCCCCAACAGCCTCTCCGGGGCGAGAAAACGGCGTTGAAATACAATTTTTTGTTGCAATCAGCGCATGATTATGATAGGATTAGACTGTATGATTATGCGATCCTTTTTGCTATCATTCAAATAGGGGATGAGAGTGAATTTATGAAAAAAATACTGAACAAGCTGCGATCGCGTATGGCGCTGAATATCATCGGCGCGATCGTGCTGCTATTGGCGATATTCGGGACGATCGTCAGCCTGATCGGTTATTTCAGCTTTACGGGCGCTTTCAAGGACGACTACACGGTCTCGACCTATCATATGGCTGACACCGCGACGATCCTTGTCAAGGGCGATCATATTGACGACTATCTTGCCGGCAAGGAGATGGAGGAATACGAGCAATCGCAAAAGCGCCTCGATATCTACTGCACGCGTATGAGCGTATCGCTGGTATATGTCATCAAGGTAGATACAAGCGACTACGGCAGCTTTGTATCCGTGTTCAACTCCGTTGATAACGAGGTCGATCATTCCAACTACTCGCCGTGGGAGCTGGGACATTATCGCGAGACCACCAACGATGAATACAAGAAAAAGTACAAGGCCCTCTATTCCGGAGAATCCGACTACGAGACTGTTTTCCGTACCCATACATCCGACGGCTCGCATCCGCATATCACAACGATGGTGCCCGTCAAGGATGCCGAGGGTAAGGTCACCGCGCTATTGTGTATCCAGCGGCCGATCCGCGAGATCCGTGAGGTCACGCGATCCTTCCTGATCCATATCGCGGCATACACCTTCGTTTTGATGGTGATCATCGCGGTATTCTTCTCGCTCTATTTCAGAAAGCAGGTCGTCATGCCGATCAAGACCGTCTCGGATGAAGCGACGCGCTTTGCGAAAGAAAACACCAAGGGCGAACCGCTCGGAAGCATCAGCAAGTTTGAAGAGGTCGCGAACCTCGCGAAATCGATCGATAAAATGGAAACGGACATGGTCAACTATGTCAGCAATATCACCGCCCTGACCGCTGAGAAACAGCGCATCGGTACAGAGCTGGGGCTTGCTGAGCGCATCCAGTCTGCGATGCTGCCCCATGAGTTTCCGCAGAGATCGGATTTCGCGCTGTACGCCTTGATGGATCCCGCCAAGGAGGTCGGCGGCGACTTCTACGATTTCTTTATGGTCGACGACGATCACCTCGCCATGGTCATGGCGGACGTCTCCGGCAAGGGGATCCCCGGCGCGATGTTCATGACGATCTCCAAGGTCATCCTCCAGAACTTCGCGATGATGGGGATGTCCGTGGGACAGACCCTTACCCGCATGAACGACGCGATCTGCGACCATAACAAGGCGGAGATGTTTGTCACCGTCTGGCTGGGTATCCTGGAGCTTTCCTCCGGCAGGCTGACCGCTGCGAACGCGGGACATGAATACCCGGCGCTCAGGCGCGCTGACGGCAAATTCGAGCTATATAAGGACAAGCACGGCTTTGTTATCGGCGGCATGGAGGGGATGCGCTACAAGGAGTATGAGCTCATGCTCGAGCCGGGCGATAAGCTCTTCCTCTATACCGACGGCGTTCCCGAGGCGACCGATAAGAACAACGAGCTCTTCGGGACGGATCGGATGATCGAGGCGCTCAACAGCGATCCCGACGCCTCGCCCGAAACCATCCTGAAAAATGTCAGGAAAGCGATAGATGACTTTGTAAAAGACGCGGAGCAGTTCGATGATCTGACAATGCTCTGCATGGAATATAAGGAGAAGAAAAATGGCTGATATCATAAAGATCCCGCTCAGCGGACGAATTGATTCCAATAATGCCCCTGTGCTCGAAAAGGATGTATTCGCTGTTCTTGAGGGCAAATCCGGCGCGCCCGTTGTATTTGACGCGTCTGATCTGGAGTATATCTCCAGCGCGGGACTTCGCGTACTCTTGCGCGTCAAGAAAAGACATCCCGACCTGACGGTCACCAACGTCAATCCCGAGGTCTATGATATACTGGAGATGACGGGCTTTTCCGAGATCCTGACCGTCGAAAAGGCGTACAGGGTCATCTCCGTCGAGGGCTGCGAGGTCATCGGCGAGGGCGCAAACGGAAAGGTCTATCGCCTCGATCACGATACCGTCGTCAAAACCTACAAGCACGCCGACGCGCTCGCCGAGATCCAGAACGAGCGTGAGGTCGCGCGCCTCGCGCTGATCGCGGGCATCCCGACCGCTATCTCCTATGATGTCGTCAAGGTAGGGGACAGCTACGGTACTGTCTTTGAGTTACTGGACGCTAAAGCCTTCGCGAGCATCATCGCCGAGGAGCCGGATCGCTTTGACTGGTGTGTCAAGGAGCACGCCGATCTGCTGAAAAAGCTACATGCGACCGTCGTACCGGACGGAAAGCTCCCGAACATCAAGGGCTCTTATCAGGAGAAGGCAAGGGTAGTCCTTCCGATGCTACCCGAAGAGGCGGGCAAAAAGCTCGTCAAGCTGATCGACGACGTACCCGAGCGCAACACCATGGTACACGGCGATTTCCATACGAAGAATATCGTGCTGGCAGGGGATGAGGTGCTGCTCATCGATATGGACACCCTCTCGGTCGGACATCCCGTCTTTGAGTTGTCCCAGATGTACAATTCCTATGTCGGCTTCGGCGAATACAATCCCGAGGTCATCTCGCGCTATCAGGGCTTTTCCGCCGAGACGGCGCGCAAGTTCTGGCACCGTACCCTGTGCCGCTATATGAACACCAATAACGAGACCATCGTCAAATCCGTCGAGGACAAGGCGCGTGTGGTCGCGTATCTGAGATTGCTCGATTGGAGCACCCGCCACCTCGATCGCACAAAGCCCGACGATCAGGCGACGTTCGAGCTGTGGAAGGGCGAGTTGCTCGAGCTGCTCGATCATGTCGATACGCTTGACTTTGAGGCGGCGTATGACGCGGCGCCCGGTCGCCACGAGATCGAGGTCGAGGCGACGGTCGAGAACCTCGGTCGCGTTATCGCGTTTGTCGAGGAGATCCTGACCGCTGTCGCCTGTCCCTTTAAAGTGCAGATCCAGCTGGAGGTCGCGGTCGAAGAGATCTTTGTCAACATCGCGCACTATGCCTATGCCCCGAACACCGGCATGGCGAAGATCTCGGTCGAGCTTCCCGACGATCCCGCGTCCGTTGAGATCACCTTTGCGGACAGCGGCGTTCCCTACAACCCGCTCATCAAGCCCGATCCCGACGTCACCCTCTCCGCGGAGGATCGCCAGATCGGCGGTCTCGGCATCTATATGACCAAGAAAACCATGGATGGCATGACCTATGAGTACAAGAACGGCCAGAACATCCTGACCCTGAAAAAACTGCTCAACGCGTAAATACAGAAAGAGAAATGGCAAATGTCTAAAGTAAGAAAAATAACCGATAAACTCTTCGGCGGGATCGAAATGAGCTGGTGGAAGGTGATCGTGTTCGCGGTCGTTTCCGCCGTTGTGACAGCCGTCTTTTTGATCGTCCCGGCGTTTATGAACACCTCGTTCTATGAGATGGGTGTGTCGTATGAGGCGTGGGTGCTTTTTGCAATCATTATCATGACCAACTGCAAAAAGCCGTTGGAATCCGCCCTGAAAACCTTTGTGTTCTTTTTGATCAGTCAGCCGTTGATCTATCTGATCCAGGTGCCCTTTGCGGAGCTGGGATGGCAACTGTTCATGTACTACCGATTCTGGTTCATACTGACCCTCTTGACCTTCCCGGCGGCGTTCGTCGGATGGTATCTGAAAAAGCGCACGTGGCTGAGCCTCCTGATCCTGTCGCCGATGATCATACTGCTTTCCTGGTTCGGCTTTGGCTATGCCAAGATGACGGTCGAGAGCTTTCCGAGCCACCTTATCGGCGCGCTGTTCTGTTTCGGACAGATCGTCCTCTACCTGTACGCATTCTTTGACGATTGGAAGAAGCGTCTGGTCGGCGCGCTGGTCGCGGTCGCGGTGATCGCGGTACTTCTTATAACGATCCCGCAGGTCAATATGGACGTCGGTATGCCGCTGCCGGATGACGTCAAGCTCTCCGATTCCGCTGTGGCTGAGCTGGAGGACAGCTCCTTTGGCGAGGTGCAGATCACGGATGCCAAGGAAGGCTATGTCAATATCAAGGCGAAGAAATACGCCTCTACCGTGATGACGATCACGGACGGCGATAAGACCTATCGCTATGACGTCACGGCCTATTCTCGGGATGGCCATTCTTATTTGGACGTCACTCCGCAGGAGTGATTTCATTCAACCCATAACAAAGGACAGGAGTTCAACGCTCCTGTCCTTTTTGCGTTTATTCACAAAACACTCTGTTTTATTTCATGAATCGTTCATATTTTGACCTTTTTCCAATCACAAACGCTCTCTATACTATAGCCATAACATCAAACAAGGAAGTGATACCGATGAATTTTATGATCCACGTCGATAACACCAATAATCATAAAAGGAAGGGAATCATGATGACAATCAATAACAGAAATACGATCGAATCCGCAGAGCTGTTGAAGCTGCGCCGTGAAAAAAGAAAAGAACGCCGTCGCCGCCAGTTGGACGCGTTCTATGAGAGCATGAAGGCGCAAAACGCCGATAAGGTGATCTTTCTCTTTGATAACGATCTGAACATCGCGTAAAGCATTTCGCCCGCTTGCAAATTTCGAAAGATATGGTATACTCGTTATATACTATTCCTTGCAAAGGCGGGATCCTATGAAAAAGAAAAAACGCAAGCTGCTGCTGCAGGCGCTCAAGACCTCCGGACTCGATAAGATCATCGGATCGTTTTTGATCTTCTATCTGCTGGCGGCGCTGATCATCTGGCTGATCGATCCCAACATCACCAATTATTTTGACAGCTTGTGGTACAGCTTTGCCGCGCTGTCAACCATCGGCTTCGGCGATGTCACCGCGACGGTGTTCATCACCCGCATCATCACCGTGCTGCTGTGGATCTACGCGGCGATCGTGATTGCGATCATGACCGCGGTGCTGACCGGCTACTTTATGGACGCCGCAAAGCTCAAAGTCAACGAAAGCGTACAGGAGTTCCTCTCACAGCTGGAACATCTTCCCGAGCTGAGCAGGGAGGAGCTGGAAGCCCTGTCTGAGCGGGTCAAGACATTTAATAAGAAATAATTCTAATTTAGAAATATACGATTATCCCGAATGATTTGCATTTGTTTTTCTCCTTAATATAACAGACAAAACGGCTGCCGTAAAAAGCAGCCGTTCTGTTTTGCCCCTAAAAGCGGTTCGAGGGCGAGCTGTTATAGTTGATAATTGACAATTGACAGTTGACAATTGCGGGAAAGCCTGACGGCTTTTGGAGAATATATTCCGCTCACTGAAACGCATAATAGGAATCAGGTGCGGACAGCGTCCGCCGTCAATTATCCATTTTTCATTTTCAATTTACAATTTCGGGAAAGCCTGACGGCTTTTGGAGAATATAATCCGCTCACTGAAACGCATAATAGGAATCAGGTGCGGACAGCGTCCGCCGTCAATTGTCCATTTTCCATTGTCAATCGTCAATTGGTAAGGGATTCCATCCCTTACAAGCATATGCTCATTCGTCCTTATTGATGACAGACAGCGGGTCGATCAGGGTTTTGCCTACGCGGATCTCGACGTGGATGTGGCTGTCGTCCGCGCTCTCCGAGGGAATCTTTCCGACCGTGCCGATGGTATCTCCCGATGTGAGGTTGTCGCCTTTTTCAACCTCCATATCGTTGCTCATGCCGCAGTAATAGACGCTGAACCCGGGGCTTTCGACCTCGATGATCACTCCGTATAATTCCGATACAGAAATATTCTTGACCTTTCCGTCACACATCGCGTAGACATTTTCGCCCTCTTTCGCGCCGAAGTCGCAGCCCGTGTGCGCGCGATAATCCTTGAGCGTCTTGCTGAAGACCGCGTCCTCGCTGTACTGCTTGATGACGTCGCCGCTCTTGACGGGGTAGATAAGGTTCGGCTCTATCTTCAGTACCGCTTCCATCGCGCTGAGCTTCTCGGTCGCGTCCACATTCTCCATCGCGGGCAGCGTCGCCGTATCATAGATGGTGAAGCCCTTTTTGCGCTCGGTAGGGGATGTTGCGCCTTCTGTGGGATGTTCGGTGACAGGCGCGGTCACCGCCTCGGTCTGCGCCTCCGTCACGCCGGTCATATCCTGTGCGACCGCTTGTGTCGCACCGCTTTTCAGCGACGCGAAGTAGTGGTTGTCATCATCGTCGGTGTTCTTGCCGAAGGTCGAGTAAGCCGACCAGATCGCCAGCCCTACCGCGACCATACAGATCGAGAGGGCAACATAAAAGCCCACCCGCTCGGTAGTATTCTTCTGTTCTTTGTGTTCATAACGTTTCATAAAAACCGCCTCCGACCATAGTATGGACGGGCAAAGACGATTTTATACAATTGACAGTTGACAATTGACAGTTGACAATTGCGGGAAAGACTGACGGCTTTTGAAATATAATAAAGCTCTCTGAATCGCACAATAGGAATCAGGTGCGGACAGCGTCCGCCGTCAATTATCCATTGTCAATTTTCAATCGTCAATTAAAAAACCCGCCGCAGGCGGATAAACCTGCGACGGATCTTGATGCTTATTTGATTTGTTGACGCAACGTGTGATTACAGGCTGTTCTGAACAGCGACTGCGACAGCGACGGTCGCGCCGACCATGGGGTTGTTGCCCATGCCGAGGAAGCCCATCATCTCAACGTGAGCCGGTACGGAAGAAGAGCCGGCGAACTGTGCGTCAGAGTGCATACGACCCATGGTGTCGGTCATGCCGTAGGAAGCGGGACCCGCAGCCATGTTATCGGGATGGAGGGTACGGCCTGTACCGCCGCCGGAAGCAACGGAGAAGTACTTCTTGCCCTGCTCGTTGCATTCCTTCTTATAGGTGCCTGCGACCGGATGCTGGAAGCGGGTGGGGTTGGTAGAGTTACCGGTGATGGAAACGTCAACACCCTCCTTATGCATGATCGCAACGCCCTCACGGACGTCATCCGCGCCGTAGCAGCGGACATTCGCGCGCTCACCGTCGGAGTACTTGGTCTCCTTGACGATGGTCAGCTCGTTGGTGAAGTAGTCAAACTTGGTCTGAACATAGGTGAAGCCGTTGATTCTCGAGATGATCTGAGCGGCGTCTTTGCCGAGGCCGTTGAGGATAACGCGGAGCGGCTGCTGACGAACCTTGTTCGCATTGCGGACGATACCGATCGCGCCTTCAGCGGCTGCGAAGGATTCGTGACCCGCGAGGAACGCGAAGCACTTGGTCTCGTTGGAGAGGAGCATCGCGGCGAGGTTGCCGTGGCCGATGCCGACCTTGCGGTTCTCTGCGACAGAGCCGTCGATACAGAAGCTCTGCAGACCGATGCCGATGTAGCGAGCAGCTTCCTCGGCGTTCTTAGCGCCTGCTTTCAGAGCGATCGCAGCGCCTACGCAGTAAGCCCAGCATACATTTTCAAAGCAGATGGGCTGGATGCCCTTAGCAATCTCATAGGGGTCGAAGCCGGCAGCCTTGCAGATCTCGCGGGCTTCTTCTACGGAAGCGATACCGTATTCGGCAAGCACACCGTTGATTTTTTCGATTCTTCTATCGTAGTTTTCAAATAAAGCCATACTGTGCGCCTCCCTTATTATTCTTTACGCGGATCGACATATTTCGCCGCGTTGTCAAACTGACCGTAGTGACCTTTTGCCTTTTCCAGAGCCTCGTTAGCATCCATGCCAGCCTTGATGAAGTCCATCATCTTGCCCAGGCTGATGAATTCGTAGCCGACGATCTCGTTGTCGCTGTTGAGAGCGATGCGGTTGCAGTAGCCTTCGGTCATCTCGAGGTAACGGGGGCCCTTTTCGCGGGTAGCGAACATGGTACCTACCTGAGAGCGCAGACCCTTACCGAGGTCCTCAAGAGAGGCGCCGACCAGAAGGCCGCCCTCAGAGAACGCAGACTGGGTTCTGCCGTATACGATCTGTAAGAAGAGCTCGCGCATAGCGGTGTTGATCGCGTCGCAGACGAGGTCGGTGTTGAGAGCTTCGAGCAGTGTTTTGCCGATCAGGATCTCAGACGCCATCGCCGCGGAGTGGGTCATACCGGAGCAGCCGATGGTCTCGACCAGAGCCTCTTCGATGATACCGTCCTTGACGTTCAGGGTGAGCTTGCAGGCGCCCTGCTGGGGAGCACACCAGCCGATACCGTGGGTAAAGCCGGAGATATCCTTGATTTCTTTTGCCTGGATCCACTGACCCTCTTCGGGAATGGGAGCCGGACCGTGATACGCGCCCTTAGCGACAGGACACATATTCAGTACTTCTGCTGTGTAATTCATAAGCAATTCCTCCTTAAACTTTGATAGCCGATGAATAGCTCACCGGTGAAAACAGCTGAAAAAATAATCATGATCATACCGCCGAAAACGGCAGGTATCCGGATCAGAATTACTTGGTTAAATTATAGTAGAAATGCGGGGATAAGTCAAGACGCTTTTGCATATTTTCAACAACGGATTAATGGAAAATACGGTTATTGAATAACCTGTAGGGATACAGCAAAAGAGGCGACGACATTATGTCACCGCCTCTTGCGTTCCGCATCACTGCTCCAGCATCTCATCGAGGATCTGAGCCGCGCATCGGGCGAGCATCGGACAGGGACGCTTTTCGTAGTAGTCCTTTGTCCTTACCTCGGGATCGCCGCCCTCGCTGACGATCACGCCCTTGAGCAGCTCCCGACAGATGATAGAGCCGTTCTGCTCTTTGAAGCGTTCGGCAAATTCCCGCACCAGCCGATAATGCGCCTTTTTTGCTTCTCGATCCGAGGGATCGGCGTAGCCTTTCAGCATCCCCAACACCATCGCCGCGGCGCTGACCGTCCCGCATACCTCGCGCAGTCTGCCCAGCCCTCCGCCGAAGGAGGATGCGAGCATCGCCGCTGTTTTTTCATCCAGTCCGGTTTCGTCACAAAACGCCAGAAGCACTGCCTGGGCGCAGTTGTAGCCCTCTCTGAATAATCGTTCGGCGATCATGCCATGCTCTTTCATAGATAACACCTCGCTTTATGATAGGTTCATCATACATCATCCGCGCCGGAATGTCTACCCCGATGGGCGACTTTGTTATTGACGACCAAGGAGGATGATGGTATAATCTTGTCGGAATTTTTCTTTGGGAGGAATGGATATGAAAACGATCACGCTCAAACTGTTCAGCGGTTATATCCGCAATTATCAGAAACTGTGCGGCGCGCTGGGGATCGACCCGGCGCTCAGCCGTGACGCCCGCGAAGAAGCGATCCTGACCAAGGGCTTTGAAAGATGGGGGACTGCTGTCGTCGATCATCTTTACGGCGCGTTTATCTTCGCGATCAGCGATGGTGACCGCCTCTACCTTTTCCGCGACCATGTCGGTCAGAAGCATATCTTCTACGCGCCGGTCGGGGACGAACTGCTCTACTCCGGCGACATCAACGAGATCGCCGCGGACGAGCGTTTTGACAAGCGTCTGAACAAACGTATGTTACAGCAATACCTGTTCTACGGCTATCCCATCGGTACCGAGACCTTTTACGAGGGCGTGTATAAGCTTGCGCCCGGATGCTTTTTGGAATGGGACGGCAAGACTGCCGAGGTACATCGCTACTGGAAGCCTGTTTTTGAGCCGGACAGAAGTAAATCCGCTGAGGATTTTGCCGCTGAGATCCGCGAGGTCGTGGAGGAGATCTTCTCCGAGGAGCGCGGCGATACCGAGCTTCCGTATAAAGAATCCTTCCTCTCCGGCGGCGTAGACTCGTCCTATCTATTGGCGGCAGGTGACGCGCAGTGCGCCAACACCGTCGGTTACGAGGAATCCGGCTTTGACGAATCCGCCCTCGCGCGTCGTACTGCCGAGATCCTTCATAAGGATTTCCGTGTCAAGATGATTTCCCCCGAGGAATACTTCGCGCGGATCCCCGAGACCATCATCAAGATGGGCCAGCCCTTGGGCGACGCCTCCGCGGTAGCCTTTTCACTGGGCTGCGCGGCAGTCGCTCAGCACGCGAAGGTCGTCTATTCCGGCGAGGGTATCGACGAATTCTTCGGCGGCTACAACGCTCACAAGCGCGAGATCCCGAAGGAATGGACGTACCTGACCTGCTCGCATATCATGCAGGAGGATTTTGTGCGTAAGCTGATGCGCGACCCCGACGCTTCCGTCAAGCCTGCCGATCCCGTCAAGGAGATCTGGGACGAGGTGCAGGGCATGGAGCCGCTGCTCCAGAAGCTGACCGTCGATATCCGACTGTGGCTGGAGGGCGACATCTATCTCAATACCGACCGCACCTCTACCGCCTGCGGGATCGAGCTGCATACGCCGTTCAGCGATTTAAGACTCTTCAATGTCGCGCGGCATATCCCGCCCGAGTATCAGTTCAAGGGCGAGCAGAACAAGGTCACCTTCCGCATGGCGGCGTCATCCAAGCTGCCCGAGGAGGTCGCCTTCCGCAAGAAGGTCGGTTTCCCTGTACCCGTTCGCAAGTGGCTTGCCGACAGTCGCTACAATAAGTCTGTCGAGGAAACGCTCTTCGGCAAGGCGAGCGAGAAGCTCTTTGATCAGGAAACGCTCAGAGAGCTTTGGAACAGCTTTATCGGCGGCGAAGAGCAGTACTGGGGCAGGATCTATGCGATCTATGTATTCCTGCTGTGGCACGAGAACGCGTTTGGCAATTGACAATTGACAGTTGACAGTTGATAATTATGGGAAAGCCTGACGGCTTTTGGAATATAATAATGTTCTGTGGGGCACTCTATAGGAATCAGGTGTGGACAGCGTCCACCATTAATTGTCCATTTTCCATTGTCAATTGTCAACTAAAAAAGTCCGGTGTACCGTTACGGTGACACCGGGCTTTCTTTCTATAACACGCTATGTTATATCACTTGTTTTTGACCTCTTTCGGGATCTTGTCGGGATCGGTATCATATACCAGCGGCATATGGTACTCGGTCTCATAGATGTTTTTCCACAGCTCATAGTTGCGGTTCATCAGATCCTTGACGCTCGCGCGATAGGGGAGGGACTTGTCGGCATAGATCGGCTCGCAGACATGGATGGTATACTCCTGAATATAGAAGCCGTCCTCGCCCATGATATCGCTATCCTTCATGGTGATGAAGCACGGCAGGACAGGAACGTCGTTGCGATAGGCGAAGATGAACGCGCCCTGCTTCAGGGGCTTGGGCTTGCGATAGTTCCACCACATCGATTGCTCGGGGTAGACGAGGATGAAGTGACCCTCTCCGAGAAGTTCATCGACAGCAGCCATGAATTTTTTCATGGTGTGCATATTGGATGACAGTGGCAGGGTGTCGCAGTTGCGCATCAGATAGCCGTAAAAGCCCGGGAACGAGGTGTAGTTGCCCTCGCGGATGACGCGGTAGAAGCGGCGATCGGGCTGATCTGCGGCGTCGTAGGCAAGCTGGATCGCAAAGCTGTCAAAGGCGTTGAAGTGATTGCAGGTGATGATCGCGCCGGAGTTGAGATTCTTGAAGTTTTCGATGCCGCGGATCTCCTTGATGATCAGCTTTTTGTCCTCGATCAGCGAATTGACAAAGCGTCTTGCCGCCGCGAAAGCGAGCTTGCTCTTCATCTTCTTGGCGACGGTCTTGGTACCGTATTCGATCTCGTCGGGCATCAGGGTGCGTGCGGGCGGATCTTCCTCGACGTCCTCGCCGAAACGACCCTCGCGCTCATACTGCGCGATTTTCTTGAGAATCTCTACGCGATCCTTGGCGCGAACGGTGTTGTCAAGCTGTTTCTGGTAGTTGTCGTCGCGGTCGGTCTCCTGCTTCGCAAGCTCCAGAAGGTTATCCATGACCTGCTCGTCACGCGCGCGTTCTTCATCCGTATAATCGTTCAAAACTTTCACCAGCTCATCATATACATTGGTTTCGGCAGCGTATTTCCAGAAGATATCGCCGCCGGTGCAGTCTTTGTAGTGCCACGGCTTGCTGACCATGATATAATGGAGGATCTTAGCCTCCTCGATGGGATAATCAAAGGCGCAGTAGACTTCGGTGTTCCAGCGCTGATCCAGCCACAGGATGTGATCCTTGCAGATCAGGTTGAGGTAATCCTCGTCCTGGGTGACAACAAAGTCGTATTCTTCGAGCTTTTCGAGGAAACGCTTCAGCAGCTCGACCTCGCGGAACTTTTCACAGTTGATCAGAAGGACGCCCGCGTTGAAGTAGTTGTGGCGCGAGACGCCGACTACCCGCTCGACATAGGTGCCGTAGTGGTCGATCTGTACCATCGCCTGCTCATGACACGCGCCCAGCCATCTGTCGCCGGGATCGGTATTGTACAGCTCGCTGATATCGCCCTGAACGATGGTGTCGGAATCAATATAGATCGCTTTTTTCAGCTCCGGATACATATTCGCGATGAACAGACGGAAGTAGGTCGTCTTGGAATAGTAGTCGCGCAGGGGAAGGTTCGAGTTGATATCCTTGAGGCGCTCGGTGACGTCGGCGTATACGATCTTGACATGATCGTTCTCAAGACAATCTGTCTGATGCTGCGCTTCCTTAGAAATATCGGAATGCAGGATATAGATCGTGTAGGAATAGTCCTGAGAGGCATTTTGGA
>OMTA01000065.1 GCA_900313895.1 uncultured Eubacteriales bacterium
GCTCCAGGCCCATACCGGTGTCGATATTTTTACGTTCAAGGGGCGTATAGGTACCCTTGCCGTCAGATTCAAACTGAGAGAATACGAGGTTCCACACCTCGACAAAACGGTCGCATTCGCAGCCGACGTGACAGTCGGGCTTACCGCAGCCATGCTCATCGCCGCGGTCAAAGTAGATCTCGGAGCAGGGGCCGCAGGGGCCTGAGCCGTGCTCCCAGAAGTTATCCTCCTTGCCCATGCGAACCATGTGGGAAGGATCGACGCCGATCTCCTTCGTCCAGATATCGAACGCCTCGTCGTCATCCTGATAGACAGATACATAGAGCTTATCGACAGGCATCTCCAGCTCTTTTGTGAAGAACTCCCACGCCCATGCGGTCGCCTCGTGCTTGAAGTAATCGCCAAAGGAGAAGTTGCCCAGCATCTCGAAATAGGTGCCGTGGCGTGCGGTGATACCGACGCGCTCGATATCGGGCGTGCGGATGCACTTCTGGCAGGTGGTGACGCGGTCACGCGGAGGGGTGACCTCGCGGGTAAAGTACTTTTTCATCGGCGCCATTCC
This sequence comes from uncultured Eubacteriales bacterium, assembly GCA_900313895.1. Taxonomy (GTDB): domain Bacteria; phylum Bacillota; class Clostridia; order Oscillospirales; family Acutalibacteraceae; genus Ruminococcoides. The sequence continues at coordinate 563 of OMTA01000065.1, forward strand.
GGAGTTGATCAGAAGCAGCGAATTGTCGTCCTTAGGGATCAGCGGAAAGGACGGCAGGCGCAAATGCCCCTTGCTCTCCATGAATGACAGGAATTTTTCACGTAAGTCGTTCAGACCCATGTACTGCATTTTTTCATAACCTCACTTTTTAAGTTGGTAGTTGGTGGTTAGTAGTCAATAGTAATTTACTTCCAACCATACCCATTTCCAGCATATATCTTTTATTTGAAAATCAAACATTCTTCTTCCTGATAACCGAGCCCTTAACGATCGGCTGATCCGTCGTCATAAAGAGGCGCTGCATCGGATGCGGCGCGGAATTGACATCTTCCCCGTTCTCATTGACAAGGCGTTTGCAAACGACGTTATAGGCATAGCCGTCGGGCGGCAGGATATCGAGCGTGTCACCGACGAGAAATTTGTTGCGCTGGGTGATCACACAGACGTCATCGACAGAGCTTTCCTCACAGACGGCGACCGCGTTATACCTGCGGATATAACCGCCATTCTTCGTCTCCTGACCGGGTTCGTTTCCGAAGAAAAAGCCGGTGCTGTACTGACGATGGCTGATCTTTTCCAGTTCCTCGCGGATCCACGGGCTGAGTTTGTAGTCCTCCGTAGGATTCGCGAAATATTCATCGACCGCGTGACGATACGCGTTGGTGGTCACGGCGGTATAGTAATACGTCTTTGCCCTGCCCTCGATCTTGAGGCTGTCAACGCCCGCCTTGACGAGCTCGGGGATATGCTCGATCATACACAGATCGCGCGAATTGTAAAGATATGTACCGCCGTCGCGCTCCTCCACCGGGAAGAACTCACCCTCGCGGTTTTCCTCCATCAGGTGGTATTTCCAGCGGCAGGGCTGCGCGCAGTCGCCGCGATTGGCGTCGCGACCGGTCATGAATGAGGAGATCAGACATCTGCCCGAAAAGGAAACGCACATCGCGCCGTGGACAAAGCACTCGATCTCAAGCTCCTTCGGGATCTTGCTGCGCATCTCGGCGATCTCATCGAGCCGCGTTTCACGGGCGAGCACCACGCGCTTCGCGCCGAGATCGTACCAGGCGCGCGCGGCTTCATAATTGATGATCCCGCCCTGGGTCGAGATATGGCGCTCCACATCGGGCGCGACCTTCTTCGCCATCTCAAAGACGCCGAGGTCGGCGATGATAAAGGCATCGACGCCCGCCAAAGCAGCTTCTTTCAAGAAGTCCGGCATCGCGGGGATATCCGCGTTGCGCGGTAAGGTATTACAGGTCAGATAGACCTTTTTTGATAAGGAATGGGCTTTCTCACAGGCGGTCGATAATTCTTCTAAAGAAAAATTCTTGGAAGCTGTCCGCATCCCGAACTGCTTGCCCGCGAGATACACCGCGTCCGCGCCGAAGCTCAGCGCGGCGTCAAAACTCTCGCTGTCACCCGCAGGCGACAGCACCTCCGGCTTTACCATCCCCATTCGGAGTAGTCGGGCTCAGCCTGCGCTTTACCGATCTGGGAGAGGTTGTACTCGTGACCCTCAAGGGTCTCGGCGTACATCGGGGTTGAGCCGTTCTCGGCGGTATCGTGACAGAAGTAGAGGTAATCGGACTCGACCGGATTGATCGCCGCCTTGATCGCCTCAACACCGGGGTTACAGATGGGTCCCGGCGGCAGTCCGTCAAAGGTATTGGTATCATAGCGGGAAGCAAAGTTACTCTTGACGCTATCGGGAACATTTTCCGCCTTACGGTAGGGATAGTACTTGGTACAGTCGCAGTTGAGCTGAGAAACGCCCGACTCTGCGCCGTAGTCAAGACGGTTATGCAGGATAGAGGAAATGTAGTACATATCCTCCTTATTCGCCGCCTCAGCCTGGATGATCGACGCGATGGTCAGAATCTCATCGGTCGAGTAGCCGGCTTTCTTCGCTTCTTCGGCGACAGTGGTCTTTTCCTTCTGACCGAAGTAACGTTCCTTATGCAGGGTGATCTTGTTCTCGTAGTTGTTGAGGAACTTGGTGATGACCGCCGCGGGTTCTTCGCCCAGATAGAAGTCGTAGGTATCGGGGAACAGATAACCCTCGAGCTTATAATAACGCTTGTCCGTATTTTTGATGTTTTTCAAGAAGGCGAAATCCTCGTCAAAGCGGGTGCTGTTGCACTCGTTGAGGAACTCCTGAACGTCGGTGATAACGCCGTTCTGGTGCAGAGAATCCGCGATCTCCAGCAGGTTCATACCCTCGGTGATCTGAACGGTAACGATGTCGGTACGGTTGACGTTACTCTGCAGATAGTTGATGATCGCCTCATAGTCCTTGTTGGTATCGATCTTGAAATCACCTTGACGGAAGCCCTCGACGTTGGAGGTGAGCTTGGCATACAGCTTGAAGAACGCGGGACGTTCGATAACACCCTTGTCCTTTAAGATATCGGCGATATCATCGAGCGTAGGATCGGCGGGGATGCTGACCGTCACGGTATGCGGATTGTCCGTGCGATTCATCGCCAGAAGATCATGCACGCCGATCAGGATATACTGCGCGATCATGACGCCGAGGATGATGACCATCGAAAGCCAGACCAGCTTGAAGATGCGGCGATTGCGCTTCGCTTTGAGTTTTTCGATCTTCTTCTCCTCTTTGCGCTGCTGCTTGAGCTCCTTTTTGGAATCGCGCTCGATCCGTTTTCTGGTATCGCTGTCGGAGTAGGAGTTGATCTCATTATTCTTCTTTTTCCGTTTGAGAGATGTGTTGTCAACGCTGTAAGAGGTGACTGAGCTTTCATCCGAGAAAGACGCCATCCTCGACGCGGGAGTCTCGTCATAATCGCCGCGGATGGCGTTATGATCATACGAGAGCTTGAACTCCTGCATCTTTTTCTGACGAGTCTCCTCTATGGACTGTTCACCGCTTTTGCTGCGTAAATCCTCACTCATCATGATTCTCCTTTGTGTGAACAAAATTCGATTGTTGACCTACAGCCGGAAAGCCGTCCGTCAACCGTTCATATATGTCTGATGAAGCTCTCGGTACAAACGAGGTCCATCCTGATATCGTAGTCAAACGCCTCAAACTCGGGGATCAGGCTGTCGCTGTAGCACAGCGCCGCTTTGAGGCAATCGTACTTTGCGAGGTAGCGATCATAGTAACCCGCGCCCCATCCGAGCCGGTAGCCGCGCATATCACAGCACAGCGCGGGACAGATGCAGAGTACCTCTCCCTCGGGGATAAGCTCCTCACAGCCTTCCTTGGGCTCCATGATGCCGTAGCGACCCTTTTCGAGCTGAGAAAGGCTCTCGATCCTGTGGAAGGTCATCACGCCGCCCTTGTGACAAACCGGCAGAGCGACAGTCTTTCCGTTAGCGAACGCCGCATGGATGACGCCGTCGGTAGCGATCTCATTCTCACGCGCCGCATAGATCAGGATCGTTTTCGCGCGGCGGTATTCTTCGCTGATCAGCAGACGTCCCTGGATCTCCAGATCCATCGCCTGCTTCTTATCTTTATTCTCTAAAAGAATTTTTCGCTTTTCCTCAAAGAACCGCCGCATAAAGGGCTTATCGGTTTTCGCGGGCTTGTTCATGCGTCTCATTTGCACTGCATGGAAACAGCGACATTGTCCGCCGCCTTTTTGCCGCGTACCGCTTCAACGATCTTGAAGCCGAACTCCAGCGCGCATCCCGCTCCCTTGGCGGTAATGGTCTTTCCGTCTGCCGTAACGTGCTTTCCGGTAACAGACGCGCCCTCGAGGTCTTTTTCAAAGCCCGGGAAGCAGGTTGCCTTTTTGCCGTTTAAGATACCGAGCTTGCCGAGGATCATCGGCGCTGCGCAGATCGCGCAGACATACAGGTCGTTATCGTTGCAGTAGCGCACCGCCTCAAGCACACGTTCTTCGGCATAGAGGTTGGTCACACCGGGCATACCACCGGGCAGGATAACACCCTCGATGCCCTCGTTGATCTCAAACTGGCTGATATTAATATCGGCAGTCACATAGAGATTATGCGAGGAACGAATCACATCGCCGCCTACGCCGACAGTACAGACGCGAACGCCCGCTCTGCGCAGGATATCGATCGGCGCGATCGCCTCGGTCTCTTCAAATCCATCTGCTAAGAAACAATAAAACATAGTAGTCCCTCCGTTTGTGTTCGGTTATCGGATCAAAGTTCTTTTGATGATATCATACAGCTCGTCGCTGATTTCTTCGATCGTGCGCATCTTTTCCCCGTCGTCGCATTTGACGACCGTCCATCCGAGCTTTTCGATCGCGTAGGAAGCGCTTTTACGGCAGCTATTAAGGTAAGCGACGTTGCTCTCATGGATATCCTTCTTGCTGTCGTCGCCGTGATAGCGTCCGCTCATGAGCTTTTGACTGATCGCGGGATCGACGTCGAGAAAGACGATCATATCCGGCTCGGGGATCAACAGCCGGCGATACTCATAGTCATAGAGCCACGCGATATAGTCGTCGCGCTCCTGATCTTTAAGCTTAGCCATCTGGTGGATGATGTTTGAGGTGACATAACGGTCGGCGATGATGAAATCGTAGGTCTGATAATCCTTGCCCCATGTGTTGAGATAGGACACCACGCGATCGACCGCGTAGAAGGATGACGCAGCGTAGGCGTTGACGTCGTCGGGACTGTCGCCCAGCTGACCGCCCAGATACATCCTGACCGCCGCCGAACCGTCGCTCTCATAATCGGGAAAGCTCAGCGTGCGCGCCCGATAGCCTTCCGCCTGAAGCCGATCGCACAGGCGCTTGGTCTGGGTCGCTTTACCGCTGCCGTCAAGACCGTCGATGACGATCAATTTGCATTTCTTCTCCGCCATAATTCCCTCACTCAATCTCAAAGCACAGACTTAGCATTATAATTCATGTTATTATACCATATTTCGCCGTAGGATTCAATAGCTATTTGATAACAAAAATGTAGTAAATATGCGGGTATGTGCCGAAAAAACTGTATGAAAACGCGAGAAAAAACAGACGCCGATCTTTCAGCGTCTGCTTCATCTGATTATTAAAAAGCGGTCATGATCCATCCGGCAAGGAACGCTCCCGCCGAGGATCCGAGCGCGACGGCGATCAGCGGCAGATCAAAGTACGCCATGACCAGCGCGATCACGGTACCGACCGACGAGGTGATCACATTCCCTGTCGCAAAGAAGATCGCAGGAAAGGTCATCGCGCTGAGCACCGCGTAAGGGATATAGAACAGCACGGAGTTGATGAACCGCGAACGTATTTTTCCGCGCACGGCGGCAAAGGGGATCACGCGGATCAGGTAAGTGGTCAGCGCCATCACGGCGATATAGATAACAACACTCATGACTGCGCTTCCCCCTCCTCGATCGGAAAGAACGCCGCCGTGATCATCGCGCTCAGTACGGCAGCGATGATGACCGAAAAGCCGTCGCCGATCTGCGGCAGCAGGAACTTGAGCAACACGCTGAAGCCCGCCGCCAAGAGGATCGCCAGCAGGATCTTTCTGTTCTTTTTCGCGGGAGGGATGATGATCGCGATAAACATTCCGTACAGCATCAGCGACATCGCCGTAGTCACACTTGCGGGCAGGAAGTTTCCCGCTGTCGCACCCAGCAGCGTTCCCGTAGACCAGCCGATGAACGGCGTCAGGATCAGTCCGTACAGATAGGCGGGCTTGAGCGGCTCGGGCTGTGTGGAGGCGACCGCGAAGATCTCGTCCGTGATACCGTACGCCGCGATCAGCCGATGCGGCAGGGTAAAGCTTTGATCCAGCTTTTGCGAGAGCGAAAGGCTCATCAGCGAATAGCGCAGGTTGATGACGATCTGGCACAGGATCATTTCGAGCAGCGAACCGCCCGCGGCGATCACACCCACCCCCGCGACCTGTCCCGCCGAGGTGAGGTTCGTCACCGAGATCCCCACCGCCGCGAGGATCGACAGATTCTTTTGTATCGCCAGAAATCCGAAGCCGAACGATACGCTCAGATATCCCAGCATGATCGGGATACCGTGACGCATCCCTCGGGTAAAGTCTTTTTTCATACACATTCCTCATCGCGTTGATACCGCCTTATTGTATCACAGACAAACGCGTTTTTCAATATATCCGTATATGAACATTCTGCGAACTTATCCGTAATTCCCTTGAAAATCACCGATCGTGATGTTACAATCAAACTATCACATCAAAGGAGATGATCGCATCAAACGAGCCACCTCTCTCCTACTCTCTCTGATCCTGCTGATCTGTGCGGCGATCGTCCCCGCATCCGCGACCGCCGAAAACAATCGAAAATCCCAAAAGAAGAGCGTCACCACCTACCTGTTCAAAATGGACGATACAACAAAGCTCGACTGTCTTTTCTTCGACGATCTTCCCGATGTCCCCTATATCAGCGCGGACGATTATCTCAATCAGATCTACACCGTCAAGTACACCACGACGGATCACAAAAACGGCACCTATACCGTCAAATGCGATAACGGCGAGATGCTGGTCGACGTCAATAAAGACACCGTTCATTTCGACTGCTTTGAGGATGTCCTGTACTTCGATTCCGTCGACGCTAACGAAGAGGAATCCGCCGATTATATCGACTGGGACGACGATGAATTCAACTATCAGGGCGAGAAAAACGCGCTGGATCTTAATCTGTCCGACTACCATCTCGATCTGGTCGGCGAGAACGGAAAAGCCTATTTTCCGCTGTACACCATCAGCGATCTTTTCTCCGACACCTATCTTTCCGCGATCTACCGCGGCGGGGATATCTACTTTATCCGCACTCAGGACGAGGAGCCGTACTACGACGATTCCGAGATCTACGACGATCTGACCCGCGAAAAAAGCATGATCGATTTCACCTACAATGAGCTTTGCTTTTCGATCGATCATTTTTACGGCAAACCTCCCAAATCGGAGATCGCCGAAGAGATCGCTAATCGGTGCTGTCGAAAACGGCTTTGACAAAACGATCTCCGACTATGACGATCAAACGGCTAACGCGAAAAAGCTGCTCAAATCCGCCGGCCGCATCGATTTCTGCAAAGGTCTGATGATCCTCGACAATTACTTTGCGGACGGCGGCCACACCATGCTCAGCGGCGGAATGATCATGCAGATGAACAACGCCTCCGACAGCGATTTTTCAAAGGAGCTCATCAAGGCGATCACCGATCCCGACGATCCCGATGACGCCGCCGCTGTCAAGCCGATCATGGATCTCACCGAACAGCAAAGTCAAAAATCCGCGCTGTCCTCTACAAAAGAGGAAGCGCTTGAAAATCTCAAAAGCGTCAAGGAATGGGACGACGCCGCGTTTTATACACAGGACAAAACCGGCTACTTCGTCTTTGACGAGTTCAAGGACGCCGTCGTCAAGCCGTTCAAATGGTCGCTGGATTACGCGGTCAAAAACAAGCTCAAAAACTTTGTCATCGACGTCACCACCAACGGCGGCGGCTCGGAAGCGGTCGTCATCTATATGCTGTCCGTGATCTCCGGCAACAGCGCCCTGTATCAGCTCAACACCCTGACCGAGAACTTCTTCAAAGAGGATCCGAATGTTGATAAAAACCTCGACGACAAATTCGACAGCAAGGATAAGGACGTCAAATACGACCTTAACTTTGCCGTCCTGACCTCAAAGTATTCATTCTCCAGCGCCAATATGCTGCCCTGTATCGCAAAGAAAAACGGCGTCGCGATCATCGGCGAAAACAGCGGCGGCGGCACCTGTGCCCTGTCGATACGCTTTACGCCGGACGGCAGCTTCTACTATATGTCCTCTGACGTCAGGATCACCTATTCCGACGGCAAGGATGTCGACGACGGCGCCGCGCCGGATACCGCGCTCGACACCTCCGACAGCTACGAACACTTCTACGATTTCAGCGCGATCCAAAAGGGCGTCGAAGCCTTCTACGAGAAGAAAGCGAAAGAGCCTACCGAAGCCCCCACCGAAGCGCCGTCCGAAGAAAACACGCAGATCACGGATGAACCAAATCCAGAAAGCAACAGCGCGTACGCGGGCAGAAGCATCGCCTCCGATCTCTTGATCCTGTATATCATTCTCGGCGCGATGGCGGTGATCCTGATCATCATGATCATCCTGATCGTCATCCTCATCAAAGCCAAGAAAAAAGATTACAACAACATCACACCGTAACACAAAAGCAACCGCACTGAAACGATCAGCACGGTTGCTTTTTTATAGGGGAAAATATGAGTTATCCAATGGCGTTGAAGCCGTTTTCGAGGTCGGCGATGATATCATCGATATGTTCGGTACCGATTGAAAGACGGATGGTGTTCGGACGGATCCCCTGATCAAGCAGCTCCGCCTCGGTCAACTGAGAATGTGTGGTAGAAGCGGGATGGACGACAAGGCTCTTGACGTCCGCGACATTCGCAAGCAGCGAGAAGATCTCGAGGTTATCGATGAACTTCCACGCTTCCTCCTGACCGCCCTTGATATCAAAGGTAAAGATCGACGCACCGCCGTTTTGGAAATACTTTTCATACAGCGCGTGATCGGGATGGTCGGGCAACGACGGATGGTTGACCTTTTCGACCAACGGATGACCGCTCAGATACTCAACGACCTTCGCGGTGTTTTCGGCATGACGCTCAAGCCTAAGTGACAGCGTTTCAATGCCCTGCAAAAGCAGGAACGCGTTGAACGGAGAGATCGCCGCGCCGGTATCGCGCAACAGGATCGCGCGGATATAGGTCACAAACGCCGCGGGGCCGACCGCGTCGTAGAACGACACGCCGTGATAGCTCGGATTCGGAGCCGCGATCTGCGGATAATTTCCGCTCGCTTTCCAGTCAAAGCTGCCGGATTCTACGATCACACCGCCGAGGGTCGTACCGTGACCGCCGAGGAATTTGGTCGCCGAATGGACGACGATATCCGCGCCGTGTTCGATCGGGCGGAAGAGATACGGCGTACCGAAGGTGTTATCGACAACGACAGGCAGCCCGTAGCGATGCGCAAGCGCCGCGATCGCGTCCACATCGGGGATATCACTGTTGGGATTGCCGAGGGTCTCAAGATAGATCGCGCGGGTGTTGTCTTTGATCGCGCCCTCTACCTCGCTGAGATTGTGCGCATCAACAAAGGTGGTCGTCACGCCGTACTGCGGCAGCGTATGTGCCAAGAGGTTGTAGCTTCCGCCGTAGATGGTTTTCTGAGCGACGATATGACCGCCGTTCGCGGCGAGCGCTTCGATGGTATAGGTGATCGCAGCAGCGCCGGAAGCAACCGCCAGCGCGGCGGATCCGCCCTCCAATGCGGCAACGCGCTTTTCGAGTACATCCTGCGTCGAGTTCGTCAGTCTGCCGTAGATATTGCCCGCGTCCGCCAGACCGAATCTGTCGGCGGCGTGCTGACTGTTGCGGAACACATAGGAAGTGGTCTGATAGATCGGGACTGCTCTGGAATCGGTTGCGGGATCGGGCTGTTCCTGCCCTACGTGGATCTGTTTTGTTTCAAATTTATAGTTGCTCATGATGGTAAATCCTTTCTGTTTTCAAAAATAATGATAGATGACAG
>OMTA01000097.1 GCA_900313895.1 uncultured Eubacteriales bacterium
CTTTATTTTGGAATTCAAGGGTATTGATAATTACCAAGGCGATCAAAAAGAGATCTGCCGCTATTGGTATGAAAGATAGTTTTTAAACCGGTAACGCCGCCAAGTGGGACATTCTCCTGCTTGGCGGCTGTTTTATTCTTTTGTGATACCTTGATGCTTTAAAGTGTTGATTTTACAGCTTTTTTCTGATATACTGATTCATATACCTTTGATACCGTTATTATTTGAACCTAACCGTTCACCGATAACTCCGTTTTATCATCCGATTTCACTTTTATTCAGGAGGTCAACCATGTCAGTCAACTTCAACAAAGATTCCGTATTCAACCTCAAGGAGATCAAGCTCGAGTCCATCCGCAAAGACGTCGACGGACTTCTGATCGACGGCGAAGAGCCGGTGATGGCGTTCCATACGGTGCGCGACCAGCTGGTATTCACCAACCGCCGCATCATCGCGATCGACATCCAGGGCATGACCGGCACCCGCAAATCCTTCACCTCTCTGCCCTATTCTCGGATCCAGTATTTCACGATCCAGACCCCGGGCTTCGGCGAGATCTTCGCCGACACCGAGCTGTACGTCATGTTCTCCAACCGCTTCACCGCGCGCTTTGAGTTCAAGTCAAAGACCGACATCGGCAAGATCGCCCGCCTGATCGGCGACTACGCCCTGAGATAAAACGTCAAAAAGCAAAAAAGCCGATGGCTTTCCCGTCAAAGGAACGCCGTCGGCTTTTATTCATCTGTATTACATAACGTCGTTCAGGATCTCGTTGACCAGACCTCTGAACTCCGAAAACCGCGCGTACGCGTTGTTGGTCACGATAAAGACATTCAACTCCTTTTCGGGATCCGTCAAAGCATAGGAAGCGAACGAATCCGCCATCCCTTCATGCCAGAGCGATCCGTCGTCGTTGAGGCTGATGCCGTAGCCGTAGTGACCGTCATCGGGCGAGTAGTCGGTGGTCATCTCTTTATAGCTGTCCTCGTCGAGGATGGTATGCTTTCTGAGCGCGGTCAGCCATTTATCCATATCCGCGACGGTGGTGATGATCCCGCCGTTACCGAAGGTCGCGCCGATCGTGTAGATCTCCCGCGGCGCGCTTTTGTCGCTGAAAAAGGGAGGTACGGTCTTTTCGTCATGCGCCAGCTCCTCCGCAACGCCGGTATCGTTCATCCCGAGCGGCTTGAAGATCCGCTCCCTGAGAACATCGCCGTAGCTCTTTCCGCTGATCCTCTGCACGATCTCCGCCAAAAGAAAGTAGTTCGAGTCGGAGTAGTAAAATCTCTCTCCCGGTTCAAACAACAGCTCCTGCGAAAAGATCCAGTCGCGAACCGCCTGATGATTACCGTCCTCGCTCGCGTTCTCGCTGAAATCATACGGGATATACGCGTCAAAGCCCGCGCCGTCGTTGCTGACATAGTCAAAGATACCGGAGCGCATTGTCAGCATTTGTTTGAGGGTGATATCCCCGGCGCGCGCGTATTCGGGATAGTATTTTGCGAGCGTATCGTCAAGGCTCAGCTTCCCCTCGTTTCTGAGAAGCAGAATACAGGTCGCGCAAAACTGCTTGGAGATCGACGCGATGAGGAAGCGGTTATCGAGCGAAAGCGGCTGATCGCCGTCGATGGAAAACATTCCGTTCGTTCCCTCGCACAACAGCTTTCCGCCCTTACTGACGCGAAAAGCGCCGGAAAAGCTGCGATGCTTCATCACGTTGATGATCTCCTGCCGAAGCGCGGTATCGACCGTTGATGTCGCCGCGGCGGCGGTGGGCTTTGTGGTTTCAGCCGCTGTTGTCCCGCCGACAGTCTGCGCCTGTGTCGCCGTTGTTTCCCCTTGGGTGACCTCAGCCCGCGTTTCTGCGGCGGTCGTATTTTCCTCGGTCGATGAAGTGTCCTTCTTCGCGCATCCCGCCGCAAAAGCAGCGAGCGACACGATCAATACAAAGGACACGACCTGATAGATGATATGTTTCATTCCGATCTCTCCGAATAACGGGGCTGCCGCATCGGTCGCGACAACCCCGTTTCTGTCGTTGCTTATTTCTGACTTTCGAGGTAGTTGACGATATCCTGCACCTTCTCAAAGGTCGCAAGCTCCTCGTCGGGGATGACGATCCCGTTCTCCTCTTCGATGGTCATCAACAGCTGGAGGATATCCAGGCTGTCCGCGCCGAGATCCTCTTTGATCGAAGCCTCGGGGGTGACAACGCTCTCGTCACAGTGCAGCTGTTCAACCAGTATCTTTTTAACGTCTTCAAACATAGGTCAGCACCTCATTCATTTTGATGTTATCAGTATACACAAACCGTCGCGAAAATGCAACCGTTATTCTTTCGGTTCCAGCGCTTTGAGCGCCGCGCCGATCTCGTCATTCATCGCGCCGCCCGACATCCGGTACGCCTGATCGATACAAACCTTGACCGCGGTCGCGTTAGAGCTGCCGTGACCCTTGACGATGGTTTTCTCACATCCGAGCAGTACCGAACCGCCGTAGTTCTGGTAATTCATCATATCCTTGAAGTCAGCGAACATCTGCTTTTGCAGCATCGCGCCGAGCTTGTATTTTGTCTTGGAGTAGATCTGCTCCTTGAGCTTTTTGAGCAGCTCCATCGCCGTGCCCTCGGTCGCCTTGCAAAGCACGTTTCCGGAGAATCCGTCACAGACGACCAGATCGTATTTGCCCGAGAGCAGATCGCGGCTTTCCATATTGCCGACGAAGTTGATGCTCACACAGTCCCTGAGCAGTCCGTACGCTTCCTTGCGCAGGTTGTCGCCCTTTTCGCTTTCGACGCCGATATTGAGCAGCGCCACGCGGGGACGATCCTTTCCGTAGGCGTATTTGAGATACGCGCTGCCGATGATTGCCTGCTGCAGAAGCATCTCGGCGGTGACGTCCACATTCGCGCCGCTGTCGCATACCCCGACGATATCGCCGGTCATGGTCGGCAAAATCGGACAGAACGCCGGTCGGCGGATCCCCCGGATGCGCCCGATCCTCAGCGTCGCCGCGGCGATCAGCGCGCCGGTCGCGCCGGTCGTCACCATTCCCGCAATCTCCTTGTCTGTTCTCAAAAGTGAGATTGCCTTCATCATCGAGCTTTCCCGTTTCAGACGGATCGCGTCGGTAGGCTTATCCTCGCCCGTGATCACATCCGGCGCGTGAACGATCTCGATCCTCTCGCCGTCATAAGAATGTTTTTTCAGTTCCTCGCGAATCACTTCTTCATCGCCCGTCAGGACAAGCGACATATCCGCGTGATTTTCGAGCGCGAGCAGCGCGCCCTCTATATTTGCCGCGGGGCTTTTATCGCCGCCGAAGCAATCGATGATCAGTTTCATAACAACCTCTTTACAAGGCTTCCCCTCGGGGGGAAGCTGTCAGCTCAGCTGACTGATGAGGGGCAGACATTTCCTCTGTCGCCCCGGTTTCAATCGGTCGAAAATAATCTGTAGCTATACAAATACTATTTCAGCTTTTTCACAAAGGCTCTTCTTCTCTTGTGCTTGACTTCCTTGAACCGCTTCCACTGGTTCTGGATCGCGAAGTTGTCCTCCAGATTCAGGTTTGTCTCCGCGTATTTGATGTTGTCTCGCTTGAGCATCTTGATGATCTCGGTGGTAAAGATCGTCGAAACACCGCGGTTGAGGTATTCCGGCTCGACGGCGATCAGTCCGAGATCGATGATCTCCGGCTTTTTGATCGCCCTCAAAAGTCTTACCAAAGCCGCGGGAGTGAGCTTGCCCTTCGACTTCTGCACCGCGCGCGCGATAGAGGGGAAGCAGATCCCGAGACAAACGACCTTGTTGTTCTGATCCAGGATGACCGCGACGTGCTTGAGATCGACGATCAGCTTGAACGAGGTGATCAGCTGATCCTTCATCCCCTGCGTAAAAGGCACGGTTCCGTACAGATTCTCATAGCCCTTGTCGAGCAGCGCAAAGAACTCGTCACCGTAGCGATCAATAAAATCGCTGACGTTTTTCGCCTCGCCGAAATGCAGGTTATACCGCTTCATGACGAAGTCGGTCATCTTCTGCAGGGTCTCCTCGCCCTCCTCGGGCAGATAGAGCTTGGACTCCGTCCAGTCGACCTCTTTTTCATAGCCGCAGTTTTCGATCAGCTTCTGATAGTAGGCGGCGTTATACTGTTCCTCAAAGGTCGAAAGCTCGTCAAAGCCCTCGATCAACAGGCCCTCTCTCTCCAGATCGGAGAATCCCAGCGGCCCGCAGGCGGTATTCATTCCTTTCGCAACAGCCCAGTCCTCGACCGCCTTGAAAAGCGCGTCGGCGATCTCCTGTCTGTCAAGCGCGTCAAAGCGATTGAAGCGCACGCGTTTTTCGTTGTTCTTACGATTGGCGTCCTTCTGGATGATACCTTGGATCCTGCCGACGACTTTGCCGTCCTCATACGCCAAAAAGTTGATGATGTCGCAGGTCTCGTGATAGACGAAACCGGGCTTGAACATACTTTTCTCATCGCCGTACAGCGGCGGTACAAAGCAGTCGTTATCCTTGTATAAGTCGAGCGGAAAGTCGATAAAAGCCTTCTGCTCTTTTTTTGTTTCAACTTCTCTGATCTGTATCATAGTGTTATTATGTCCCATTATAATCGGGTGCGGGCAAAGCCCGCCCTTAATTCTCCATTGTCAATTTTCTATTGTCCATTATAATCAGGTGTGGACAACGTCCACCCTTAATTGTCCATTGTCAATTTTCTATTGTTCATTATAATCAGGTGTGGACAACGTCCTCCCTTAATTTCCCATTGTCAATTGTCAACTGTCAATTGTTTATTATGTTGCGCTTCTCGCCTTGGAATGGAATCCCAGTCCGACAGTATCGGGGCCGCAGTGGCTTCCCGCGGTCGGGTTGACGGAAACATACTGGATCATCAAATCGTCGCCGTATTTTTCCTTGAGCATCGCGCCGATCTCCTCCGCGATATCAGGCGCGTCGGCGTTACCGATCAGGATGCGGTGGCTTTTCACATCGTCGCCGAGCTGATCGACAAAGCTGATCAGCCTTTCCATCGCCTTGACTCTGCCCTTTTCCTTACCGACAGAAACCATCTTGCCCTCTTCGTTCATATAGATGATCGGGCGGATGCCGAGCAGCGTTCCCATCGTGCCGGCGAGACCGGACACACGACCGCTGCGGCGGAAGAACTTCAGATCATCCGCAAAGAAGTAGCAGGCATAGTGATCGATCTCGGTCTTGGACCATTCCATGATCTCGTCGATCGATTTGCCCTCTTTATACAGATCGCCGACCGCCAGAACGATGATCAGCGACATCAGGGTGATGCCCTTGGTATCGATGGTATAGACCGTTCTCTCGGGATACTTTTCCTTGAGCTGTTCGATCGCCTGATCCATGTTGTCAAAGGTCGCGGTCATATTGCGCGAAAAATGCACATACAGGATGTCGTCGCCGTTTTTCAGCACCGGCTCAAAGTAATCGATATAGCGCTGTGTCGAGATCGCGGAGGTCGTCGGAAGCGCGCCGTCTCTGAGCTTTTGATAGAAAGCGTGCGCGTCGAATTCGTCAAAATCCTCATAGGGATAGACGTTCTCGCCGTCGATCGCATACGGCATACTGATGAGGTGATAGCCGTATTCCTTCGCCTGCTTCGGGGTGATGTCGGTATCGGTGTCGGTAAAAAGTACAAGCATTTTTATTTCTCCTTTACTTATATGTCATTGTGAGGAGCCGACATTCGTCGGCAAAGCGGCAATCCCGCAAAGAGGGACTGTCCGCTTCCTTAGGATGAAGAGAGTTGAACCCCAATTGGTTTATAGCGGTATATTTCCGCCTGCTCATCGTCAAAATCCTCGTGAATACGACAGTATTCACTGCGGTTT
>OMTA01000023.1 GCA_900313895.1 uncultured Eubacteriales bacterium
CGCTCTCGCTGCCCTTGGCGGAGTTCTCGATATTGTTGAACACGCGCTCCAGCGTTTCGTTGAGATTCTCGTCGTCCTTGGCGCGTGCGCGGACGTTGCTGAACAGCTCCGATGGCAGGATGAAAAAGCCTTTCTCCTGTACCAGTCCCTCGCGCGCTGACTCGGCTTCATCGTCACTGAGCTTGGCATAGTCGAAATCAACGTCACCCGCTTCGCGCTCGCCCGCGTTGATGTAATTCGTCAGATTCTCCGATATGTAGCGATAGAACATCATGCCAAGCACATACTGCTTGAAGTCCCAGCCGTCTACCGATCCGCGCAGATCGTCCGCGATGCTCCATATCGCCTTATGCAGCTCCTCGCGCTCCTGCTCTTTCCTAATATCTGCCATTGTATTCCCTCCGAATTTTTGATACATTTACTCTTTTTACCAGTATATCACATGATAAGTCCGATAAGATGGACTGGCTCATTATTACCTATAAAACATCATGATTCTTTCTTTGTGCAAAGTAATCTAAACCATCAAAGAATCTCAAGATATCAGCAAATGCAGAAATAGGTAATTCTTCTATATAGTCTTTATATGGTATTCTTTTCGATTGAGTAACGTTATAATATAAATGTCCCTTTATGTTCTTTTTAATCCAGTTTATGTTTTCTCGTGGGTTAGCAACTTTTTCATCATAATCATTTTCGAATTCTTCTATTCTATCTGGAAAATCGCTGTTCTTATCTCTAAAATAGTTAATGCATGAAGGCTTGTAACTAGCTAATTTTTCGCTTAACAACAAATAGACAGAATCAGTATTATCAAACATGCCTTTGCTTACTAATAATTCTGGAGAAAATAGGAAGCCTTCTATTGAACTATGTTCTGTAATATACAGCTTAATGTTATCGACCGGAAAACGACCTATTAATTGTGATGTTGTAAGCTGGTTTCTTAGTTCATTCTTTACGCTTTCATCTAATCTTGTATCTGCATCTCTAAGTATTATAAAATTATCAGCTATTGTTGTTTTTTCTAAGAACTTTAGCATAGCATAAAAGCTTAGATTGTTGCAAGAACCCGTATCAATAATTGAAATGCTACCCAAATCGATGCTGTAGTATTTTTCTAGGATATAACTAATTGTTTTTTTATCATCAAGTCCTTCTACAAAAATGATGTAATCTGTGTTCAAAACATCTTGAGTTGAATAACCTATTTCTTCCAACACTTCATCAATACTTGTTGTCGAAGCAACACAGCTATACTCATCGTCAAGACTGATTCTCCTAATATCATCATTGCTGAACTCTCGAAGCATAATCGGTGAATGGGTGGTAAATAACACTTGGCTATTATTTGATATCTGAGAGAGGGTTTTTGCCATTTCTTTTTGCAACTCGGGATGAAGATATAATTCCGGTTCTTCAAATAGTAGAATAGTATAGTTTGTATTGATTTGTTGGTATGATTGTAGCAAGGAAAGAATATAAATGCTCCTTACACCAGCGCCTACATTTGATAACTCGATTTCCGAGTCTAAATTCGGATCATATATTTTTGTGATCAGTGAGAATGATTTATCGACATTACTGGTTGCTTTGATATTGACTTTAAAACCTTCTTGATAATTCTTCTGAAAGCTTTCTGTTATTCTTCGCGTGATTTCTTCTGAACTGTTTTTGGTTTTATAGTTAATCAGTTTTTGAAGTTCTTCAATAGATAACTCCCCCGGATCCTTACGGCGTATAGCATTGATACATCTTGTTTCGCAATCTGTATGATTACAGTTCTCACATATGACAAAGGTTTCATCATGTAAAGTTTGATTCTTTATCACCTGAGCAAACAAACTTGATGTGATACTTTTGGCTTTTCCGTTTTCTTCTTCTTCAAAATATCGAGTATCATCAATAAATGCAACATTTGGAAATAATACCGGAACATCAGCGTTAACGGTATTGTTGATATAATACTTTGGTTTTGAAGCCTCCTTTCGGAATACTGCTTTTACAGTTAGTTGGTTATTTTCAATGTTTAGTTTGGCTTTTATTGCCTTTATCCATATTGCTCCAAAACGCTCCCAAGTACTGATATCTTCTAAATGATTAACTACAGCATCTTGTCTTTCGGTTTTGAAAGCACTAAAACTGGATTCGAAAAATTCTGTGTTTTCTTTGATATTCTCAAAATCAGAACTATTTGAAGGAAGCTTTTGAATGCCTAGTTTACTATTCGTAAAGAACGTAGAAATATAATCATCGGTTATTTCAAATAAAACAGATATTTCTATTTCATTTGCTTCTTTATAGAAATCTTTTGCTTGTGGGGTATAATCACCCAAGAATACTCTTACGGCAGTTAAAAAGGCACTTTTACCTGAATTATTCTTTCCAATTAAAACGAGAGCATTATTGATATCTCTTATGGTTTGATCCTGAATTCCTCTGAAATTCTTAACAGTTAAACTTTTTATCTTCATTTTTTCACCTAATCTAAAAATGATTTGCGCGCTTAATTATTCATTTAGGTATAGTGTACTAATCCCACTTTTTCTTCTCTGCCGACCACTGCTTCTGAAATTCCTCTTCCTTCAAGAAGGCATCCCAAACAGGTTCTATGAAGGCTGCGATGCCATTCATCACCTGTGAGAAGGGGATATCGGGATTATGCAGTGAGTGGAGGAAGTGCCTCCACCTGATCTGCATATTCTCATCATTAACAAGCTCGGTGATGCGCTTGAAGCTGTCTGCATTATAATCAGTGCCGCGGTTCTGAATCGTCTCGGCAATCGCGGTCTGGAGCTTCAAGCCGTCGAAGTCAAAGGTCTGCGACAGATAATAGATGTCGTAAAAATCCTTCATTCTGCCTGTCAGTTCAAAGCGCTGCAGGATCGCGTCCAGCTTTTCGGCGATTGTGCTCTCGAGCGAATAGGTCATGATCTCCGGTGCGTCAAAACCGTCCAGTTGCGTTTTGATCGTCCGTTCTTTTGCAGAGGGAACAATCACATCTCCAACGCCGATATCTACGCTGAATGGCACACGCACATTTTTGATGTAGCCGGTGATCTGTGTGCTGACGCCGTGATACTTTCGGTTGGCTGCGATCGGTTCGGTCGGTAGAGCCTTGAAAGTGATGAAATCATTTCCCGTCGGTACCGCGAGGATCTCCTCGATGATCTCATCCATCCGAGCCATATCATTCGAGAGTCCTCGAAGCATAAAGTCCACGTCCACCGTTGCTCGGCTTTCGAAATTCGTCAGTGTATAGATAAACAGACCACCCTTAAGAATCAGGTTGTCCTTATACGGGGAAGCGGACAGCTTTCGCAGGAATTCCTCCTGGAAGAAAAGCTGGAGGCACTGCTGATAGCTGATCCCGTTTTCCTTTGCTTTGTTTCTCAGTCTCGCAAGCACAGAAGCCGCTCTGTCTGTTGTCATTACAGCCACACTCCTATCAAATCCTTCACAAGCTTCTGGCACCTCAGCGGCACGGAGTATTCCATCAGCTTCGGAATACTTTTGCTTGTATCGCCAACATAGCCTTGGATCGCCTTGTTGAAGATTTCTTTATCCATCTTGTTGCGATGACGCAGGCAATCACAAATGACGCGTTCCTTGTCATACATCCTGACCTTATTGCCGTCGATCTCTTGCTCGCACAGTCCTATCTCAAGCACATCGGGAGCGACAAAGTAGGGCTTTACAAAGGGATAATCGATCTTAAAGCGGGTACGGTTGGAATATTTGCTGACTGCGATATGCCACTGTACCGGAGTACGATCGCTGTAACCATAATGACGCAGAGCCGTATCCATACACAGGATCCCATCCGGAAACAATCTGATAACAGTTGCAGCCTCGCTTTGATTATCCGGGTCTATCCATTGATAATAACCGGTACGAATCTTTTCGATTAAGCCTTTGTTAATGAAATAATTGATATCCGCGTAATATATCTTTTCATGTGACAACTCGGAGGTTCTCATCATTCCGCCGTACTGTTCAAAGATTTCTTTTGCTCTTTTTATATCGCGCATAATATCCCTCTATAAGTAATGACAGTTTTGTGGGTCGAAGCAGATGATTTTATATAAAACTATTATACACGATTATTTTGTAATTGCAATACTAAATAACAAAGTTTTATAATTACAAGCAGACAATTTAGTAATAAAACTCAAAACAGCTCTTGAAGGCGCTGTTCGGAGTATCATACGGTCTCCATATTCGCGTTCTGGGGAGCAAAAATGAAAAAGTAGGCTTATTTCATTAGTTTTTGGGGTTGGTGCGATACGGCTGAGATGTGGACGTTTTAGGAGCGTATTAAAGCTGACTAAGACGAATAATACCAACGGCAGGGATTTCTCCCTGCCGTTGTTTGTTCTATCAATATGTGTTTTTTCAATTTAGCACACTATTTCATCATTCCCTTCATCAGCTTTTTGAATAGGCTGATGGATTTTTCGTTCATTTTAGACGCCAAGCCAAATTGATTCACGACAATATCCGCGACGTCATCTTTTGAAAGGTGTTCCGTACCGCATTCTTTTATTTTGTCTTGAACGCCTTGAAGCATAGCGGCGGTGGCAGTCTTTTCGGGCTGTTTTCCGCTGTCTATGTCTTTTTTTATGTCCCGAAGGATCGACAGGAATATACTCTTGATCTTCTCAATCTCCGCTTCATGCTTACCGAGCTTTTGAGCGCTCATGAATTGCAGATCCTCTCTGACTTCTGCTCGCTTGTCCGGGTGCTCTTTGACAAAATCGGATAAAGAGGCGGTTGCCATATCGATGATCTGATTGCGTGCCATGATCCCTCTTGCCGCTGTATCCTTAAAGTAGATACGAATCAGATTTGTCAGTTTCGGAAAGTTCTTGTGTTCCAACAGGCGGTTGAGGATCTCCATATCTACCGCACCGGATACAAGACCTTTTGCGGCTCCTTCGGAAAATCCCAACTCGAATATGTCATAGCTTTTGCGTGTACTGACTTCGGATAATCCCAGTATGTAGTCGGTAGATACCTTAAACTCTTTGGCGACGGCGATCAGGATATCGCTGTTGAGCGTCTTTGTTTCACCGCTGACGATGCGGCTCAGCTGCGGCGCGGAAACGCCAATCCTCTTCGCTAATTCCCTTTGCGAGATATGATTGCCGTTGCACAGATCGGCGATCCGTTCTCCGGGCGTTCCGGGCAGTAATGACATAATATGAACCTCCTCGTATCGTTTCGATTCAATCATACATGAGTGTTGCAGATTTGTTAATCGAAAGATGTCGAACACGAAAAAAGTTGCAGATTTGGCAAGATTTCCGGATTTTTGAACTTTGTGAGTAGAATAGAGACAGTGGTTCTTCACCGGACTGCATTCACAACTGAATGACCGTTCGGGAGGATATGACCGGCAGGCGAAGTATCGCATTCAGCGTACCAATGCTGGGATACGTCCCTCAAAGCGGGGGGCAGGACAACAGCTCCCGGGTAGAACGGCAAACAAACTAAATCCCTTACGGAGTAAGGGCGCACTTCTATACATCATCCGCGGATTTTGTATGTGCGCTCTGCGAGGAGGCTTTTTTGAAAAGCTTTCGTTCGCACAGCTCCGTACAAGGGAACCCTTGCGCCGCGTATGCGGCTAACCCAAAAAAGGAGAGTGGAAATCTGAAAGCAAAAACACAAGCATTGGAAAAGCAATGCGAAGCAACCGAGCGACAGCTCAAGCAGGAACAGCATAAGCTGATTCGACTGCAAAACCGCGCAAAGTTTCTAAAAGGAAGCGAACGCAAAAAGCGTAATCACCGATTGATTACCCTCGGAGCTATGGTCGAGAGTATTGAGCCAAAGGTAAAAGAGTTATCTCCAAAAGCATTTTACTTCTTAGCTGAGCGGATATTCCGGCTGACTTCCGTTCAAGAACTTGTCGCTTACGCAACGGACAACTACCTCGATACAGAGGACGGTGACTGAGTATCGCACTCTATCATTTCTGTGTGAAGCAAATCAAACGCAGCGCCGGACAAAGCGCTATTGCCGCCGCGGCGTATCGAGCCGGTGAAAGACTCTACAGCGATTACTACGGTGAGTACAGCGACTACACAAGGAAAGGGGGCGTCATCTATTCCGAGATTATCTTACCGCCACACGCTCCGTCCGAGTATCAGGATCGGGCGACCTTATGGAACGCGGTCGAGCACGCGGAGCGTCACAAGAAAGCACAGCTCGCTTACAGCTTCGATATCGCCCTGCAAAACGAATTGACAATGGATGAGAATATCGGACTGGCGAGAGAGTTTGTGCAACGGTGCTTTGTGGATAAAGGCATGGTCGCCGACATCGCGATCCATCAGCCGGACAAGGGCGACGGCGGTATTCCCAATCCGCATTTCCATGTACTGACGACCATGCGCCCGATCAATCCCGACGGCACTTGGGGACAAAAACAGAAACGAGAATACTTGGTTGATAAAAACGGCGATCCTGTTCTTGACAGCAACGGCAAGCCGAAGTTCAATGCGGTGGCGACTACCGACTGGCACTGTCCCGAAACCTTAGAAGCGTGGCGCAAAGCATGGTGCGATATGGTGAACGAAGCATTTGAACGAAATGGGATCACTGAGCGTATCGACCACCGTTCTTATGAACGACAAGGACTCGATCTGATCCCGACCATCCACGAGGGACCGACCGTCCGTCAGATGGAAGCAAAGGGGATCAAAACCGATAAGGGAGAGTTGAACCGTTGGATCAAGGCGACCAACCGGCTGATATGCGACGTCACAAAGAAAATCAAATCTCTGTTCTCGTGGCTCGCAGAGGTCAGGAAGGAAATATCAAAGCTGCAAACGCCGAATCTTGTGGAGCTTCTGACGGACTATTATGTCAAGCGAAGCTCAGGCGCATACAGTCAAAAGGGCAAGGTCGGAAATCTGAAAAGGATGACGGAGGTCATCAACTATTTGCGCGACAATCATCTTTTGACTGTGGACGAATTGCAATCGCGGTTATCTGCTTTGGACGCTTCGTTTGAAACGCTGAAAGGCAGTATGAGAGCGAAATCAAAACGCATGGAACAGCTCCGCGAGCTGATTTGCAGCGCTAATGTCTATCATCGTCTGAAACCGATCCATGACGAGCTGAACAGCTTCAAAAGGAAGAAACAGCGCGAGAAATACAAAAGCTTACATGACTCCGAGCTGCGGCAGTTTTATGCTGTCCGCCGTGTGCTGACCGAGGAGCTGAAAGGCGAACCGATCAACGTCAAGGAGTGGCAACGCGAGTACGATGATCTTCGAGCGGATTACTCCGGACTGAGAGCGCAATACAATCCGCTGAAAGAGGAGTTGGCTAAGCTCCGCAGCGTACAGTATCAGGTCAGCCGTGCCATCAATGAGCGTGAACCGGAACGGCAAATCCAACGTCAGAAAACTATTGAGGGGAGATAAGAATACGACCAATACAAACAATCATCAATCAACGGAACAGGTCAAGGAATCGCTTGAAGCATACCAAAAGGGCGGCGTCAAGAACAGCATCGGTAATTGCGTTAAGGTTCTGAAAAACGATCCTAAGCTACGGGGCGCTATCGCGAAAAATCTGTTAACTGAAAGGGTAGATATCGTCAAGCCGCTGTGGTGGGAACGGACAGGCTCTACGATCACCGATACAGATATGAATTATCTGCTGTTATATCTCGAAGAAAACTACGGTTTGACGAATGAGAACAAGGTGCTGAAGGCTATAGACATCGTTGCCAACGAAAACAGTTATCATCCGATTCGGGATTATCTCGATCAACTCCAATGGGACGGTAAGGAGCGGATCAGATACGCACTCCACCGTTTCTTAGGGAGCGAGGAGAGCGAATACAACTATCAAGCTTTAAAACTGATTATGCTCGGGGCAATCCACCGAGCCTTCCATCCCGGGTGTAAATTTGAAACCATGCTCTGCTTAGTCGGCGGTCAGGGCGCGGGGAAAAGTACGTTCTTCCGCTTTATGGCGATCCGGGACGAATGGTTCTCGGACGATTTGCGCAATCTCGACGATGAGAACGTCTACCGCAAGCTGCAAGGTCACTGGATCATCGAGATGAGCGAGATGATGGCGACAGCGAATGCGAAGAGTATTGAGGGGATCAAGTCCTTTCTCAGTCGTCAGAAGGAGATCTACAAGGTGCCGTATGAGACCCACCCTGCGGACAGGCTGCGCCAGTGCGTCTTTGCCGGGACAACAAACCGTCAGGATTTCTTACCTCGTGACCGCACAGGGAATCGCCGCTTCATTCCTGTGACTGTCTATCCTGAAAAAGCAGAGGTTCACATTTTAGCAGATGAAAATGCGGCACGTCGCTACATAGACCAGATGTGGGCAGAGGCAATGACCATCTACCGCAGCGGTGACTACAAACTGACTTTCAGCGCCGAAATGGACGATCAACTCCGGACTCAACAGCAGGACTTTATGCAAGAGGATACACAAGCCGGTATGATTTACGCCTTTTTAGAGGATTTCACCGGAAATCGGGTATGCTCCAAGTTGCTTTATGCCGAGGCGCTGGGCAACACATTCAATCAGCCTGCCTCGTGGGAAACGCGGGAGATCTGCGAGATCATGAATACCGGTATTGCGAGCGGCGCCATCAAGGGCTGGAAGGCATATAAGAACCCGAAGCGTTACAGCAAGTATGGTTCACAAAAGGGCTGGGAGAGAATCAAATCACCCGAGCCGGTTGACAGTTTGTCGGATAGTTCGGTTGACAAACAGATCACTTCTGATGATGATCTGCCATTTTAGATGTCAAGTTGACGTTCCGGTTGACAATTGGTTGACACGTTAGTTGACAGTGCAAAGCCTGATAAACAGTGGCTTTTCTTCATTTGTAAACCATGTAAACCAATAATAGTAATAAAATAATATACCTAAAGGGGACAAACCGTGTTGATTTAAAAAGTCTTTACCCTCGGTTGACACATTTCAGTTGACATTCGGCGTTCAGTACGGAAAGATGCTTTTTGTACCAAATCATTTTGTCAGCTCTGCCGCTTCGCGAAATCAGGAGCAGCTGTTATAATTTAACTATATAGGTTTCCTTCGCTTAACGGTCTTAATGCTTAAAAAAAAAGAAGGAAGTGCATAATTTGTCGAATGTTTGCCGTTCAGCAGACAATCAGAAACACACAGCAAAGATCACCCCTGATCCGCGCTCGGATATGAATACTCAGGATGAGTCTGCCAAGAATAATATTATATTATTCAGAAGCATTGGAGGAACGCATACGAGTAAAGAGAACAGTACAGCGATCAAAAATATGGAGCTTGACCGCGTATGGCTAGAGCATTTCGCGCGCGCGATCTACAAAAACGGTCTTTTCGATGACAGACAATACAGAAAGCTGCTGTCGATGATCGACCGCGAGCTTGTGCGGATGTATCACAAGGCGGCTTAAGGAAAAATTTACTAAAACAGGAAACAGCCTCCTAATGCAAAGGAGGCTGTGGCCGTTTATAATGAAGATTGGATTATCATAATACGAAAGGGGAATGATGAATGGATATACTATCGGTCAGAAATCAAATCAAAAGGGATGGGCTCAGCTTTAAGGATTTGCCGCTCAGGGTCGCCTACTATGCCCGCGTCAGCACGGACTTTATGGAACAGCTCAATTCGCTTGAAAACCAGAAGAAATACTTCACCGAGTACATCGGCGATATGCCGAACTGGGAGTTTGCGGGCGGCTACATCGACGAGGGTATCTCAGGCGTAACGACCAAAAAGCGCGAAAAATTCAACGAGATGATCGACGACGCGCTGTCGGGACAATTTGATCTGATCGTCACCAAAGAGGTCTCCCGATTCGCCCGCAACACCCTCGACAGTATCCAGTATACGCGCAAGCTGCTCAGTAACGGCGTAGCGGTCTACTTCCAAAACGACAACATCAACACGCTCGACGAGGACAGTGAGTTCCGCCTGACCATCATGGCGTCGATGGCACAGGACGAGAGCCGCAAGATCAGCTCGCGTGTCCGTTGGGGGCATCATCAGGCGATCAAAAACGGCGTGGTGCTGGGCAACAGCAATATCTTCGGCTACCGAAAGGCGAACAAGCGGCTGTATATCGACGAGGAACAGGCGCCGATCGTTCGGGAGCTGTTCGAGCTGTACGCGACGGGCAAATACAGCATGAAGAATCTCGAGACCTACTTCTATAACAAGGGCGTTCGCAATACGAGGGGCAACAGGTTCTCGCACACCACGATGGCGAACATCATCAAGAATCCCAAGTACATGGGCTACTATGTTGGCAACAAGGTACAGGTCGTCGATATGTTCACGAAGAAACAGCGTTTTCTGCCACAGGACGAATGGGTGATCTACAAGGATGAGAGCGGAGAGGTCGTACCGGCGATCGTGTCCGAGGAGCTGTGGGAGAGGGCGAACGAAGTCTTGAAGCTCCGCAGCCTCGACGTCATTCAAAAACAGAACAAGACCAATCATCATAACCTGCTGACAGGCAAGCTGATCTGCGCCCACTGCGGACAGCCCTTCTACCGCAAGGACACGGTCAGCAGAAAGGGCACCAGTAACTCCGCGTGGCGCTGTTCGGGCAAGATCAAGAACGGCAAGGACAGCTGCCCTGCTATGACGATCTATGAGAAAGAGATCGTCCCGATCCTGCTGGACGTATTCAAATCCGGTCAGCAGAATATCGAGGAGCTGTCGAAGCTTATCATGCGCCTGACAGAGGATCTGCTGAATACCAACGAGGGCGCGAACCGTATCGACGCGCTCAATAAATCTATCGCCAATGAGCAGAAGAAAAAGCAAAAGCTCCTGCAGCTCAACATCGACGGACAATTCCCCGACAGCGAATTCGTACGGATGACCGCCGAGTGCGATGAGGAGATCAAACGCTTTCAGGAGGAGATCGAAGCGATCACCGATCAGCTGAGCGGCAGAAAGGATATCTCTAAGCAGCTCGCGCAGATCCGTTCCATCCTCACCCTTGCGGAGGAGAGCCTTAGCGAGGACGAGCTTGACGAGCTCAGCGAGCGCCTTGAGGAGGAATTCCCGATGCTTGAGGCTGAGATCATCGACGGCGGTCAGAAGCTCTACCGCTTCATCATCGGACTG
>OMTA01000072.1 GCA_900313895.1 uncultured Eubacteriales bacterium
TATCGATTTTATTAAATCCGCCGTCGTCGCCGCCGCCGATCGCGGCAGCATACCCGCCGCTCTTCGCGGTGATATCGGAGTCGATAATACTGATCGTATCAACGTCGCACTCGTTGCCGCCGCCGATCGCCGCCGCGTCCGTGCCGGAGGTAGCCGTCACGGTAGAATTGCGGATCGTGATATTTCCCGTGTATTTATCACCTTCGTCGCCGCTGCCGATCGCGGCGGAGTAGTTGCTGCTTTCGGCGTTGACGGTACTGTCAATGATCGTGATGGAATTAAACGAGCCGTCTATGCCGCCGCCGATACCCGCGCCGGACATATCTTTGCCGATCAGATCGGCAAACAACTCGACCATTCCAAGCGCCATATAGGAGTACTCCACACCGGGCGTATATGCCATATTCAGCCCTTCCAGCTGTTTTTCGATCGATGCCGTCATCGCGTCAGAGCTGTTATACGCTTTAGAAACGGCGTCGACCTTCTTACAGCCGGTGATGGTGATCGTGCCGCCGTTGCTGCCGTATTTGCCGCCGCCGATACCTGCGCCGCCTACCATCGACGTCGCGGCGACCTCCGAGTTTGTAATATTGATCGTACTTGCGCTGCGGTCATAACCGCCGCCGATACCCGCGCCGTTGATGGCGATCGCGAATATTTTAGAATCAGTGATGTTGATCGGATTTTCCTGATATCCGTAAGCGCCGCCGCCGATACCCGCGCCGCTTTTTTTATTTCCCGAAGCCCTGACGGTGATCTCGGCGTTAGAGATGTTGATCGCGGGATTCGAGGCGTTATAACCGCCGCCGATCGGAGCAGACTTTCCTATCGCTTTTGCATCGATTTTTCCGCCGTATATGCCGATAGAACCGGAAGAGCTCTCGTTATCCAAGCCGGTGCCGATACACGCGCCCGAAGATGACGACAAATCAAAAGTACCGCCGTAGATACGGATACCCTCGCCGTTATAATTGGAGGCAGGCCCTTCATCGCCTCCGCCGATACACGCTCCGTAGTCTACCTGGTGGAGCTTGAAATTTCCGCCGTATATTTCGACGATACTCGGCGCTCCGTATTCTCCGCCGCCGATACACGCGCCCCTGGCAAGATAGGTTTCGCTGCTTTTTTTCATATCGAAGCTGCCGCCGTAGATGATGATGTCGCCGCAGTCACCGCCGTTGCGCTCAGAGCCGCCGAGAATAGAGTTCAATCTGTAATCCGTGTCATCCACGTGCGCGT
The DNA here is from genome assembly GCA_900313895.1 of uncultured Eubacteriales bacterium. GTDB lineage: Bacteria > Bacillota > Clostridia > Oscillospirales > Acutalibacteraceae > Ruminococcoides. Next base: position 1,240 of record OMTA01000072.1, read on the forward strand.
AGAGCTTGCCGGAATCTTCGGACTGACCGTAGATATACAGCTGGGCGCCCGGCGCTACGGTGATACCGTTGGAGAGCGACAATGTCGCGCCGTCGCACAGGATAATATGCGCCGCGCCGCTATCCACAAATAAACGATTTCCTATTGATGTATTGCTGTGAACGGCATACCAACCGCTCAGCACGCTGCCCTGCCTTTTCGAAAGCTCGGTACAGTCGCTGCGGTAGAGCTGCTCTGTTTCAACCGTCTTTGTTTCAGCGTTCCACGAGCGCACAACATATAATGTACCTTGATCGGCGCTCGCACCGACCTCAATGACAGAGAATAAACTGACGATCATCGTTATAACCATCAGTATACATATGGATTTTCTGAGAATGCGCAAAAATGACCCCTCCTCATACTTGTTCAGATTAATTCTATCATATCTTTGTCAAAAAAACAATGAATTATCGATAAAACCAAACCGGAACAGGAGGTTCATCGTTTTAAGATTTATATCTTATCGTCCCTTCCGAAAAACGGCATACAATAAGGCTGTTCATTTATGAGCAGCTATATCGTTTGACCGGACAAGACACGCTTGTCTGTTATAAATATGATTTGATTTCAATCAGAAATCCCGGCAGAGAAACGACTGCTATAATTCTATAATAGAAATATAACAGCTTTATTATTCCAAATTCGAATATTAACAGCGGTAAACTTATTATGAACATTCCGTGTTGAACGTTGACGGATACCGCTGATGATGGTAAGATGAGGAGGAATTCTTTGACAGTCATCACGGAGGACTGAATGAAAAAAACCATCTCAGCGGTGATCTGCGCGGTGATGCTGCTATCAATGATCGCCGTATGTGTTCCGGCGGCGGGCACGGGGTTCTACAAGACCGCGGAGCTGCTGGAGCTCAAGGAGCATATCGAGGATGACGCGGGCATGAACGAATTCGCGACCGTTCAGGGGGCTTGTACCGACGGTACCTACGCCTATTTCGCGATCCAGGGAAACTCAACGTCCATCCTGAAATACAACATGAAAAACTGGAAGCTCGCGGATAAAGGTGAAAAGCTGAGCTTTCTCGGCCATGCCAACGACATGACCTACAACCCGAAACGCAAGTGGATCTTAGTGGCGAACAACGGCCCGGACTACAACGTCCTGACCGCAATTGATCCCCGTACCTTCAAGAAGGTCTCGACGATCAAATTGAAGATCAACGTCTATTCCGTCGCCTATAACCCCGACAGGGATATCTATGTCGTCGGTATCTCGGGCAGCTACAAGTTCGCGATCCTCAACAGCGATTTCAAGGTCATCAAGACCTACAAGGGCAAGGATACCGGCTATACCCGACAGGGCTGTGACTGTGACAAAAACTACATCTACTTTCCCCAGAGCGGCGGCGACAACGTGGTCGCGGTGTATAACTACAGCGGTCAGTATGTGGATATGCTGTCGATCGGTCACAAGCATGAGGTCGAGAACCTCTTCCATGTGGGCAGCTCTTTCTATACCACCCTGCACTACTACGGCAACTCGGTACAGCGGATCGGGATGTCAAAGGGCACACAGATTAGCTTTACCGTCAACTATGACCCCGACGGCAGCTTCGGTACGATGAAGCCGACCTCCGTCCATTACGGCGAGAGCATCCCCCTGAGGGAAAACGGCTTCTGGAAAACCGGCTACTTCTTCGGCGGATGGCGCGCCAGACGCAGCAGCGACGGCAAGTATCTGGGCTTTCGCAAATTCTCGGACGTCAGCGAGTGGCTCGACAAAAAGGACGTTTATGAGTACGATATGTACGCCGATCGCGATCTCGTCGCCGAGACCGTCAAGTTCGGCAGCGTGACGATGTCGCCCTTCTGGATCCGCGAGACCTACGACGTTCGCTTTGATCCCGGTGATTCCGACGACGGCTGGATGCCGTGGGCGACGGTCGGCTATTATAAGGACTACGAGATCCCGGAGAACGGCTTTGAAAAGGCGGGCTATATCTTCGTCGGCTATACGGCGTACCGCGACTATGACGACAAGTACTACGGCTACCGCAAGGGCAGTCCGGAGGCGCAGTGGCTCGAAAAGGACGACATGATCAAGGAGTATGAGTTCAAGCCCGGCGAACAGTTCAACGCCATGACCTACGACGGCACGGTCTATCTGACGCCCGTGTTCCGATTCGCCTATACCTTCAGCGATGACAATACGACGCTTGAGGAATACATCGGCTTTGATCAGGTCGCGAAGATCCCCAATCCCAGCGGCAACCTGACCACCATCGCGAGCGGGGCGTTCAAGGAAAACTACACCTGCACGGAGATACAGGTCCCCGACACGGTCGAAAAGCTCGAATCCGGCGCGATCACCGACTGCGGTGCGCTCAAGAAGATCGTATTCAAGCACTTCCCGTCACAGTACGCGATCGACAGCGTGGAAAAATGCGACAGTCCTGCGGTGACGCTGGAGCGCGACGGCCAGACCTTCCTGCTCGGCTTTGCAGAGGATAACGTGGACGCCAATGTGATCCGACTCAATGCAAAGGCGCTGCGCGCGGCGATGACCGCCGACAAACTGAATCGATAGAAAACTTCGCGGTATCTGAGGATGCCGCGCTTTTCATTCGAACCGTACCGATCGGTTGCCGAAGCTGAGCGTTCGGATAGCGCCGTCCCGGGCGGTTACGGTCATATCGCCCCCGCGGGTGTGAAGGATAAAGGTATCGACGCCGTCATCCTCGCCTTGAAAACGCGCCTCGTCGGCGGTAGTGAACAGCGCGTACAGCAGACTGGGAACCGCGGTCGCCGGAAGATTTTCGGGCGGGGTGACACAGTCAAGCCCGTCCAGCGCGGTATGCAGCTCGCCGTCGTGATAGTCATAGCACAGCCCCTTGAGATGCGGGGGAGAGGTGATGGTCAGCTTCACGGCGTCGCCGTCGGCAGAAAGGTCGGCGGTACAGCTGAGACTGCCGTCCTCAAATTCCACCACGCCGTCATAGGAGGGCGTGATCGTATGCGCGCCGCAGGCACACAGAGGGATCATCATCAGGATCGCGGATAACAGAGAAACGATGCGTTTCATCAAATAGCTCCTTTCAAAAAAGGTATAAAAAGAGACCGACAGCGCGTGTCGGTCTTTTCCATTCCTTATATACTAAACTCTGATTAAAACATTTGATAAGATATCAGCGGGAAATTTCACAGAGTGCGGCGGAGTTTGCAGGCAGGCTGGCGCCTGTCAAGACCGACAACAAAGCTATGCGGAATTTGACGCGATAGATTGTCAATCTTTTTAGTTAGAGTTTAGTATTAGTATGTTCGGTTATAACGCTTCTATACGGCGGTAAATATCGGGAAGACAGGCGATGATATCCGAGGGGAGCATCGCGGTTTTTGAAAAACGCTGTGCCGCGAGATCGCCCGCGAGCGCGTGGATGTGTACGCCTATCGCGGCGGCGTCCGCCGGATTTGCGCCCTGCGCCGTGAGAGAGGCGATGATGCCCGCCAGCACGTCGCCCGATCCGCCCTTTGCCATACCGCTGTTGCCGGCGGTGTTGAGGCAGGTCTCAGCCTTGGTCGCGATGACGGTGCGGTGACTTTTGAGCACCAGCACAAGGTCAGGGTGATCCTTGATGAATTGCTCCGCCGCGCCCTGTTGGTCGGAGAGAATCTCGCTGACGGATAGCCCTGTCAGGCGGGAGAATTCCTTGATATGCGGCGTCAGGATCAGGGGAGGATGCGCCGCGTCCAATATATCTTTATGCAGAGAAAGCGCGTTTATGCCATCCGCGTCGATGATCACGGGAACACGACTGCGGCTGATGACCGCGCGCAACACCGCGGCGGTGGCGGGGGTATTGCCCATCCCGCATCCGATCAGCACTGCGGATGCTCTGTCTACGGTGTTTTGTATTGCGTCAAGGTCGGCGGGAGATACCGTGCCCAAGGCGCTGCCGCTCACGGGAACACAGACGCTCTCGTATACCGATGCGGCATAGACGGGATAGATCGCTTCGGGTATGATCTGGAACAGCAGTCCCACGCCCGATCTCAATGCAGCCTTCGCGGAAAGTACCGCTGCGCCGGAAAAGCCGTAGCTTCCGGTGATACTGCACAGCGATCCCATCGTGCCCTTGTGGGCGTTATCGGGGCGATGGGGGAGATGCGCTTTCACATAACGCAGGTCGAGCTCTCTCATGACTGCTTGCCGAAGTACAGCTTCTTTTTCATCTCGGCGCTGAAGAACGGCTTGATCGCCTCGAGCATCTTCTCATTCGGCGTGAAGATGAGGGCACATTCGCCGCGCGCTTCGTGGCGGAAGATCATGACGTAGTTTTCCTCGCTGAACTCCTTTGCCGAGGCGCGGAACACCTTGCCGATCTTGCGCTTACCCATCTCCTTGTCGTCGTAGGGGAAGAAGTCGGTAACGGACTTGATGTCAAATTTGACGATGGCTTTTCTGCGGCGCTTGGCGATGACCCTGTCGATGCGCAGGGTCGAGTTCAGGCACGCGTACTCGTAGTCCACTTTCAAGGAGGTGATCGCCCACCACAGTCCGTAGATGCTGAACAGTAAGAGGAAGAACGCGACGACGATCAGATACCGTATGCCGGTGATGAAGCTGAGCATGACAAAGACGCCGGGGATACCCAGCGCCGCCAGCACCAGCAGGCAGATGTTGAGGTAATATTTGAAATCCTTTTCTTTCTTGACGACTTGTTCGACTAAGTTTTCCATAACGGTTTTCGGCGAGGTGATCCGCCGAATCTCCTTTCCTGTTGTTGAAGTTTCACAAAAGAGTGAAAAAACAGCCTCTTATACTCTATCATATTCCGAGGGCTTTTTCAATAAAAGACTTGCAAAAAATCAGGAATGATGATAGAATAGTCGAGAAAAGACAAACGCGCAGACTGAGAGAGTAACCCTTGGGAGCTTGAAAGAGAGCGGTCGTCGTCGGCTGAAAGCGACCGCAAAGGGAACAGGGGCGAAGTTCACTCACGAGCGGCGGCGCTGAACATTGATGATCGGTAGGCGCCGACGGCTGACCCCGTTAACGGTCGACGAGCGTCCGTAGGCTGTGCCTGCGGAAATCAGGGTGGTACCGCGGTTCTTCCGTCCCTTTGGGATAGGAGAACCTTTTTATTTTACGATTGACAGTGGACAATGGACAATGGACAATTAAGGGCGGACTCCTGAATGATCATTGACGTTTGAGGATAAAATAGGATCCAAAAGCCGAAAGGCTTTCCCGAAATTGTTAATTATCAATTGTCAATTCTCAATTGCTATATTGGAGGAAATTATGAAAGAAAAACTGGAACAGCTCAGAAAGAAGCTGTCAGACGAGCTGAATGCCGCTATCGACGCGCAGACGCTCGAGAACCTGCGTGTCGGCTATCTCGGCAAGAAGGGTCAGATCACCGGGCTTCTCAAAGAAATGAAGAATCTCAGCAACGAGGATAAGAAGAGCTTCGGCATGATGGTCAATGAGCTCAAGCAGCAGGCGGCGGAGGGTATCTCCAAGCGCGCCGAGGAGCTCAAGGCGCTCGAGATCAAGAAAGAGATCGAGCTGATGCCCGAGTTCG